>WQYJ01000033.1 GCA_009781325.1 Propionibacteriaceae bacterium
AGGACCCCCGGCAGCCAAACTATGGACTCAAGCGAGTTTCCCTAACCCACGACCCCTACCCACCCCCGCCGTCATCCTGCCGCCAGGCAGGACCCCCGGCAGCCAAACTATGGACTATAGCGAGTTTTCCTCACCCAAGACCCTACGTCGGCTGCCGGGGGTCCTGCCTGGCGGCAGCATGACCTGGGGGCAGGCTAGAGCGAGGACACAACCAACGAAGCAGCAATCCCCCACATGACGACGGCAATAATGATGTCGAGGATTCGCCATGCCCGCGCTGAGGCAAAGAAGGGACGTAGCAGACGTGCACCGTACCCTAAGACAGGGAACCACAAGCAAGAAGCAACCATCGCCCCCACAGCAAACCACCACTGGTTGGGTTGATGCCCCACAGCGAGGGACCCTAGAAGAACAACGGTGTCTAGGTAGACGTGCGGATTAAGCCATGTCAGTGCACACGCTGTGAGAAGAACCGGCCACAGAGTTGCCCCAGGGGATTGCGTGTCATCACTGACCAGAGTCTTCGGATGCAGCGCTCGGCGCAGAGCCAGGAATCCGTACACCACTAAGAACCCAATACCAATCCCAGTTATCACCGGCAGGGCCCACGACCCAAGTCCAGAAATCAGATCGATACCGAGAGTCCCGGCAGTGATGAGCACGATATCCGATCCGGCACAAATAGCAACGACCCCAAAAACATGTTCCCCACGCAAACCCTGCCGCAACACATAAGCATTCTGCGCACCGATGGCGATAATGAGTGACAGCCCTGCACCCACACCAGCCAGAACAGCCGCGAGAATCACACCCATGCTAGAACAGGGCGGTAGCTAAGTTACGCCGGGCTGATAGTACGACCTTATCCGACGGATCTTGGGTATCAAACAATTCAAGCAAGCGTACGCGAAGCCGCTCGCGATCCTCCCCGACAGTCTCGCGGATAGCTGCGATCAGACGTGAGAATCCTTGTTCAGTTGCGCCCAGTGCAATATCGACATCCGCAGCATTGAGAATGTCATCGATACTCGGATTTTCTGCTTCAATAGCGGCAGCAACCTTCACCGGATCGATCCCCGAGGCTCTCACCAGCAGAGCAGCCTGAGCCCGCCCAATCTTCGCTAACGGATCCGAAGGAGCCTGGGCAAGCAGCTTCTCAAACTCAGCTTGAGCGCCAGCATAGTCTTCGCGTTCCATCGCCTCGTACGCAGGTGTATAGCGCGGATCTTCTTGGGGATCTTCGTCGGCTTCGACGGCAACGCCCACCGGTTCAGCCTTACCAAGAATCCCGTTCCCGGCAGCCATCTTCAGCAACTCCGCGATGACCTTCTCTGCATCTTCTTTTGCCATCGAACCCTGCCATAGAGGTACGAGCTGACCGCCGATCACACCGACAACCATCGGCACCGCTCGGATTTGAAGAGCCTGAACGATCTGCGGTGAGGTGTCAACATTCATCCGTGCGAGCAGCCATGCACCGTTAGCTGCATTCGCTAACCCTGACAGGGTCTCCCCCATCTTCGCCGACTCGGGGGCCGCTGATGAATAGAACTCCACCACAATGGGGTACTGGATGGACTTACGGATGGTGGCCTCAAAGGTCTCCTGAGTCAACTCTGTAACATACAACCCGCCTGCTGGTTGAGCGGTTGTGTCAGCCATCGCGGACAAGTCAAATGCGCCTGATTGTTGTGCCATGGACTCATTCTCTCATGATTTCTGAAAAAGGCTTGCTGACTTGCCCTTCGTTGGGCAAGGATGATTTCATGACTGATCCCCGCGCCGGCCAACTGGCATCACCGGCAGACCTCATTGACACACAGGCAGTACTGGCTGCCTACTATGACATCGTCCCTGATCCGCAGAACCCCGATCAGAAGGTAGTTTTCGGCACCTCTGGCCATCGCGGTTCGAGTTTGGATGGAGCCTTCAACGAGGCCCACATCGCATGCATCACCCAAGCCATCATCGAGTACCGCGCATCGCTGTCGATCACAGGACCCCTCTATATCGCCAAGGACCCCCACCTGCTGAGCGGACCTGCCTGGAAAACCGCTCTGGAAGTCCTGGCAGCCAACGACATCCCAACTCTGTCGGATGCAGAAGGCGACTACACTCCCACTCCTGCGCTGTCCAGGGCCATCATCGCCCACAATGCAGGAAGGGACCGCGACCTCGCCGACGGGATTGTAGTGACTCCCTCGCACAACCCTCCCCGAGACGGAGGTTTCAAATACAACCCACCCAACGGAGGTCCCGCTGACACCGATGCAACATCGTGGATTGCCGGGCGGGCTAATGAACTGATGAGAAACCCTGGGCAGGTTAGACGCAGTCCCGCGCTCGATTGCGTGAGTTGGTTCGACTTCCGCACTCCCTACTGCGAAGCCCTCAACACCGTCATAGACATGGACGCCATCCGATCAGCAGGAGTACGCATCGGAGCTAACCCGCTGGGTGGAGCGTCCTTGCAGTATTGGCAATACATCGCCGAGAACCTCGGATTGAACCTTACTGTGACCGACACCCGCCTCGACCCTCGCTGGGACTTCATGACTCTGGATCATGACGGGAAGATACGCATGGACTGCTCCTCACCGTACTGCATGGTTAATGTCGTGGCGGATAAAGACTCCTATGACATCTCCACAGGAAATGACGCCGACGCTGACCGCCATGGCATTGTCACACCTGATGCTGGTCTACTGAATCCCAACCATTATTTGGCTGTGGCAATCTCTTACCTCTACACCAACCGTCCTGGTTGGTCTGGTGACGCCGGAATCGGCAAGACCCTGGTCTCCAGTTCCATCATCGACCGTGTGGCTGCCTCTATTGGCCGCGAACTTGTGGAAGTCCCGGTGGGCTTCAAGTGGTTCGTTCCTGGGCTGATCACAGGCTCCATCGGGTTCGGCGGAGAAGAGTCCGCTGGAGCATCCTTCCTCACCAGACAAGGGACTACCTGGACAACAGACAAGGATGGGCTCATCCTCAATCTCTTAGCATCGGAGATCCTTGCTGTGACGGGTAAGAATCCTTCTGCACACTACCGTGATTTGGAAGAACGTTTCGGCGCTTCCACCTATGCCCGTGTGGATGCACCAGCAACCAGGGAACAGAAGGCTCGGCTGTCGAAGCTGTCTCCTGAGGATGTCAGCGCTACAGAACTGGCTGGTGAACCTATCCTGGCAAAGCTCACCTCTGCCCCGGGCAATGGGGCTGCTATTGGGGGTCTTAAGGTCGTCACCGAGAATGCATGGTTTGCAGCACGGCCCTCCGGAACAGAAGATGTCTACAAGATCTACGCTGAGTCTTTCTTAGGGCCCGACCACCTCGCCCAGGTTCAAAGCGAAGCCCGCGCAGTCGTTGGCACAGCCCTCGGCTGATAACTAGGCAAAAATCTTGAGTCTTCCCTCGACACCATAGGTCTCGGGATCGTTGTCGGTGAAGTATTCGAGCAGTACGTCCTGTTCATCGGTTGCGATCACAACCTCTGCTCCGTTTTCGAGTACTTCCTGGTAGGACACCCCGAAAGAGGTGTCGAAGTTATCGCGGTGGAAATTCTGGATTGCCATCGTGAACTTCTGGTTATCGCCAACGGGTTCACCCATGTAGGTAAAGCGCAGGAAGTCCTGTTTGGAACGTGACCATTCAATTTTGAGTCCTCGGGAGAACTGGAAGAACTCGGTGTGATCGCCAACGAAAGCTTCCTCGCGCAGAATGTGAGTCCACATCGTCTTGAGTTGCCCGCCAGTGACTCTCACCATAAACACCTTGGCATGGTACGGAACTGTCTCAAGCAGAGTGCCCAGGGTTACCACGGGGCCCATCTCTTCCCTCCTGATCGACCCGGAACCAAACATCACCAGATCCACCCCAAGACAGGTCCTCATAGCATCAGCAAAGAGATTTCCTAGTTCTGTCTCCTGGGTACGGCTGGGGTGTGTCATCCTATGCGGAAGCCGACACAGGATTCGCCCGTACTTCTTATCAGTCTGCTCCTTGTACGCCTCGACGATGGATGCCAGGGCATCATCATTGGGGCAGGTCTTCTCATTGATCGGAACAAGCTGCCAGGTATAGCTATGGACGGTGTTTAAGTCGGTGTCAACAACTAGATCGAAACGCCCGATCTGATCGGTTCCTTTGCCCGCTTGAACGATAAGAATGTCATTGACGACTGCGGGTTCTTCGAGGTAGGTGTGAGTATGGGCTCCGATGATGATGTCTACACCCCAGGCTGGATCCAGCATCGCTGCGAGTTTCTTGTCCTCTTCGAAACCAATGTGGGTCAGCAAGACTGTGAGATCGACATCTGTTCTGTGATAGGCATTGCAGATTCTTCCCACTTCCTGAGCAGCATCAGCAACATCAATGAGCGTACTGACCAGTGAGTCTCCCTTAATCGCACTCATCACCTCCTCGGTGATGATCCCGATGAACATGATTCTCATCCCATGTCTCTTCAGGAAGGCATGGGACTGGAAGAGGCGGGTGTAGGGATTCTTGATGAAAATGTTGGCATTCACGATGGGGAATCGGGCACAACGCTCCAAGAAGAGCAGATGAGTCAGACCATAGTCAGTCTCATGGTTGCCCAGGGAGGCAACATCAGGGCCCAGCATGTTCATGATCTCAATGGTGGACAACCCCTTGTATTCCGCATCAATCAGAGACCCCTGGAGCATGTCTCCAGGGATGCAGTAGATCACGTAGGGCTCCTCGTTGCGTACTTGTTGTATATAGCTTGATAGCCGTGCAACCCCTCCGATCAGTTCGCCGTCAATCTCTTCGGGCAGGAAATCTCCGTGAAGATCATTGGAATGCAGTAGTACGAGTTTTCTGTAGCGGTCGTCGTCCATGGTCGCCCCTTGTTCCGGTCATCCCCTGGGTGGGGTGGGGTGGCATCCATGCTACGCTCAAGAATTCGCTTTGAGAAGATCGATTTCTATGTCCCGTCAGCGACCACAACTGCGCTAGCAGCACGGCGCACACCGGAGCGATGAATAACACCTTGAATGATGAGATCCCGAGACTTGGGGTTTGCCACGAATGTGATTTTGCGCATCCCCTGAGAAGCAGCAGATTCAAAGGTGAGGTGGCCGTAATTGAAGATCATGCCCGTCAGGGTCTGGTGAACAGTGATGTCAAGAATCCTCATGAGCGGAATGGTTGCAATATCTCGTTTCAGAACTCCATGGACGCGAAACACGCGCATATTTGTTACTACGAAGCGATCCATATTGAGCGCATGGTATTTCCACAACCCGACGCAGGAGATTACGAAGCCAAGTAAGCAGACTAACGCCCAAAACGGCCCGCCACTCGGCGATATTAGAATAACTATAACGCCCGTAATAACGAGTGCGGCTGGATAAACCATACAAATGGGATGTTTGACGATCTCCTCAACAATCTGTTCCTCCTCTAGGTCCAGCAAATACTGCGAGACATTAGGTGAAAAGAGAGAAGGGCGGGACCCCATTTATGGTTCCGAATGAGTCAGAGTATCCAGAAACTTTAGAATGGCATCCCCTAGTGAAGTGAAGAACGTCTTAATGGCAACGGCTGTCTCTTCTGGGCTGGTAAACACCCAGAAAATGGCAAAGGCAACCGCTACTAGGACTACAAGTCCAACAGCAAGCTTTCCGATCTGCTTAAACAACGCTCCTCCTGGTTCCAGCTTCCACTCTCTATGATGCACTACTGGTATGACACCCCTGGTGATTTCTATAGTGCGTGTCGAGAGATACGGGGTGGCTATGACAACAATAAATATGAAACACTAAGGGCATGGAGAATTCAGATCTATTTACGTGCGTCGATCACGTCGGTTATGCCGTCTTGAACCTCGACGATGCCATCAAGTTCCACACTGAAGTCCTTGGATGGCGCGTCCTTCACCGCGAAACCAATGAAGAGCAAGGTGTCGAGGAAGCAATGCTGGGCACTGGTGACCAGCCAGAATTGGCTGCTCAGATTCAATTACTCGCTCCGCTCTCCCCAGAATCCACCATTGGCAAGTACATTGCGAACAATGGTGGCCGCGGCGGAATCCAGCAGGTGGCATATCGCGTTAACGACATGGATCGCGTATGCGAGGTCCTAGCAGCACGCGGAGTACGCCTTCTGTACCCAGCGCCAAAAATCGGCACAGGCGGCTCCCGCATTCAATTCGTACACCCCAAAGACACTGGCGGCATCCTTCTGGAGATCGTAGAACCAGCAGTCGGTTCACACTAAGCGCCTGAATCAAGTAGACTGACCGGGTCCTGGCAACAAGGCCAGGACCTCTTCCGGAATTGCTTCAGGAGCACATGATGTCTACTACTGCAGGACTCGAAATGTCCGACGATGCTGCCACAGCGGCAGGTTCTTTCCAACGGCAAATACAGGGATATGACAGGGCACAAGTAGATGCCTATATCCGTGGGTTGGAAGAGAAGATCGTCGATCTTCGCCACCAGGTCACCGAAGCTGCAGCGGTCCCCAAAGATGTACCACCGCAGACCGTGGAGATCGATGTCGACCGCCTCTCAGGCCATGCAGCGCAGATTCTGCATGCCTCCCAGGGCAAGGCTGACGAAATCATCTCGACTGCTATGCGTGAAGCCCAGCGCATCACTGCTGAGGCAACCACAGCTTCCCAGGAAATCAGGAATGCCGGACAACGTGAGGCCGACATCCTGCGTACTTCTGCTGTCGATGAGATGACCCAAAACCGTGAACGACAGATGAAAGAAATCCAGGGAATCCTTGATCGTGCGAAGGCCGACTCGGAAGCTTCACTGACCGCCGCTCAGGGTCATGCCGAGGCTCTTGTTGCCCAGGCAACCCAAGAAGCCAAAGCCATCGTCGACAGTGCACAGCGTCAGGCTTCCCAGCTCCACAATGAAGCAGAACTGTCCATCACCCAGGCTCTGGCTACCGCACAAGCCTCCCGGGACACCCTTGTCTCTGATGCCCATAAGTCTCTTGAAGAGGCTCAGGCGGCCAAGACAGCCGCTTTGGCTGACATCACAGCCCGTCAGGAAGCCGCCTCCAATAAGCTTGCTGAAGAAACCCAGCTTGCGACCAACATCCGCCAGACAGCCGTTGCTGAGGCTGAGCAGATTCGCAACGAGGCCTCTGCCCATGCGCAGGGACTCATCACATCAGCCCGACGCGAAATCGCAGATCTGCAGCAGCAGGTCACCTTAGAGGCATCCAACCGTCGCTCCAAGCTTCAAGCTGACATTTCTGCTCTCCAGCAGCGCAAGCGCTCGCTCACCCAGCAGTTGGGTAATCTCTTTGGCTTGGGTAATGCTGCTGCCACCCAGTTCAGTGACGATGAGTGGACTGACCTTCCTGAGATCTCCTTCTCGGGGGCAGAAACACCGGCACCTGTCAAAGAAGAGGAACCCGTCAAGGCTGATGAACCCGCCAAGAAAGATGTGGCGAAAGACGAGCCTGCCGCAGTTGAGGCGCCCAAGGATGAGGAATCGAAAGACGAGGAGTCTGTCGAAGACACCCTTAGCTCCAAGAGGGAGTTCGACTTCTAAAAGAGTCGGTTCTCGTCTGGGGTGAGTCCTCGCAGTTCATTGAGATCGACACAAACAGGTTCGATTCCTCTGTCGTGTGCCAGGGTACGGGCTTGGGGCCTGATCATCTGGGCAGCAAGAATCCCCTCGACATTTCCCAGTAGAGGATCTCTGCGCAGGAGTTCAAGATAACGTGTCAATTGCTCGACTGAGTCGATCTCTGCCCGCCTCTTAATCTCGACAGCGACGTACCCTCCTGCGGTCGTACGGCACAGAAGATCGACCGGACCGATGGCTGTTGGGTATTCACGCTGAACTAAGGTGAGATCGCCGCGCAGAGTGGAAGGATTGGCCGCCAGTAGCTCTTGGAGGTCTTTCTCGACTCCATCTTTGGCTAGACCTGGGTCAACTCCGAGATCAACCTGCGTGTCGGATTCGATGTCTGCGAAAGAGATCTTTAGGACATCTGAACCCTTATTGGTCACTGTCCAAATCTGCGTCAGTGTTGTCTGTACTGCGGGCTGTTCAACAGAAATCGAACAGGGAGCCCCCATCCAATTCAGAGGTTTGTAGGCACCGCCGTCGCAGTGGATAGATACTGAGCCATCAGATTTAACCATGACCAAACGTTTTGCCATGGGCAGATGGGCAGACAAACGCCCTGTGTAATGAACCTCGCAGGTAGCGATCAGCAGGCGCATCAGATGATGGACATCGAGGCGATGTATCCACCTTCAGCAGGCCTAATGCCATTGGGATCGTTGGGGTCAACTCCCTGGGCAGCAATAGAGTCGATGACTGCCATGGAGTTAGGATCGACATGACCCAAGATTGTGTAGTTCGGATCAAGATTGACCCCGTTGGAGATGATAATAAAGAACTGGGATCCGTTGGTGTTCGGTCCGGCATTGGCCATTGCGAGGGTTCCATAGGTGTAGTCCTCAGCGCCGGTCAACTCGTCAGCGAAACGATACCCTGGTCCGCCGCGGCCCGTACCCGTAGGATCGCCGCACTGGAGAACGAAACCTGGAACCAAACGGTGGCAGTTTGTGTCATTGTAGTAGCCCTGCTCAACCAAGGACTCAATAGCATGTACCGCACACGGCGCATTCTTGCGATCCAAGACTAGCCTTACCTCGCCAGCACTCATGTTCATACTCACGATGCGCTCACCCTGATCAGAGATACCCGTTTCGCTTGGTGGTTCCACCTCCTTTTCAGAGGTACCAGAGGGCAGGTATTCACATGTCCCGGTGAAAGGTGCCCTAGTCGGCACTACATCTGTCGGAGTCACGTCGCCTGCTGGAGTATCCTGGGCGCATCCCACAAGGGCTAAAGCCATGACTACCATCACAGAACCAAGAACCTTCTTGAACATGAATAACCTTCCTATCTTGCTAGGCTTGTACACATGGTGAACCTCACTCGGATATACACCCGAACTGGAGACAAGGGTATCACACGGCTAACAAACAACGAGCCTGTGCCTAAGTCTGACCTTCGTTTGGAGGCCTATGGAACTGTCGATGAAGCCAACTGTGCAATCGGTATCGCCTTGAGTCTGGATGGAGTTGGATCCGATATCGCAGATGTGCTTCTGGCAATCCAGAATGATCTGTTTGATGTGGGAGCCGACCTGTCTACACCCATCGATCCCGAGGTTGTTGCCCTTCGTGTGGAACCAGCATGGATTCAACGCCTGGAGGATTGGTGCGACCAGTTCTCTGCCGATCTTCCCAATCTGCGCTCCTTCGTTCTGCCGGGACCAACCCCTCTATGCGCCCACCTCAATCTCGCACGAGTGATCGTACGCCGCGCAGAGCGTACGGCATGGAAAGCCGCAGAAGAAGTCGAGATCAATGATTCCGCCATCCGCTACCTCAACCGCCTCTCAGACCTGCTGTTCATCCTTGGGCGTTATGCGAATGTTTCTGTTGGGGTCGAGGAGAGATTGTGGGTTCCCGCTCAAGGTAAAGCGGTGGAAGGGTGACAAGACGGATTTCCAAGCACACCCAACCGCCGCGCCCGCTGTCATCGAGTCATGCCCAGGCACAGATCAAGACCGATGGTCGATGGATCGTACGAACCCTCGCCGGTGCTTCAGCCTCGAAGACCTATCGATGCCCGGGTTGCCAAGCAGCGATCCCAGTCGGCATAGCCCACGTCGTCGCTTGGCCTGATACCCCAGCTATGGGATCGCTGCGCGCGGTGGATGATCGCCGGCACTGGCACAGTTCCTGCTGGGAACGGAAACCTTAATCCTTCAAGCGCAGAACCGGATTACGGTCTCCATAGGCTTGGTCGATGCGCCCTACAGGCGGCCAATACTTGTCCGGTCCACCGGCTAGTACCGGACCCTCCTGGTGTCCACCGGGATAGGCGGCGATGTTGCGTGAGTAGGGGTGATTCCACTCACCCAGCAATCGATGCGCCGGATGAGGGGCATGACACAGAGGATTATCACCGGCTGGCCATTCTCCGGCCGCCACGGCATCAATTTCTGCGCGAATGGAGATCATGGCATCGCAGAAGCGGTCGAGTTCCATCAACGATTCTGATTCGGTGGGTTCGACCATGAGCGTACCGGAAACAGGGAAACTCATCGTGGGGGCATGGAATCCGTAGTCAATGAGTCTCTTCGCGACATCGTCGATGCTCACACCAGTGTCGTGACTGAGTGCTCGAAGGTCCAAGATACATTCATGTGCCACCCGCGAGTGAGCTCCAACGTACAAGGTTGGGACTGCGTCCTTCAGCCGTGTCGAGATGTAGTTGGCTGCGATGATGGCATCTGCCGTAGCTTCTTTGAGTCCTGACTCCCCCATCATTGCGATATAGGCGTACGCGATAGGCAAAATACCCGCCGAACCGTATGGCGCCGAGGAGACTGCGCCCGTGGCATCACCAAGGAGTTCATGACCGGGCAGATAGTCGGCGAGGTGAGCCTTCACCACAACTGGTCCCACCCCTGGTCCCCCGCCTCCGTGGGGCATCGCAAAGGTTTTGTGGAGGTTCAGATGGGAGGCATCGGCACCCAGGTCACCCAAGCGCGACCACCCCACCAGGGCATTGAAGTTTGCCCCATCGACATAGACCTGTCCCCCGCCATCATGAACAATCTGGCAGACCTGCAGGATCGTATCTTCATAGACTCCGTGAGTGGATGGATAGGTCACCATGATTGCTGCCAGGGTTGGACCGTAATGGTCCACCTTGGCTTGAAGATCCTTGATGTCAATGGAGCCATCCTGATCCACCGATACTGTTGCCACACTCAGTCCTGCCATCGCAGCCGAGGCAGCATTCGTACCATGAGCAGAGGTCGGAATCAGGCAGATTCTGCGCTGATAATCTTCGCGTGCTTGATGGTAACGGCGTATAGCAAGCAATCCGGCTAGTTCACCCTGGGAGCCTGCGTTGGGTTGGAAACTGATGCTATCAAAACCTGTGATCTCGCACAGCCATGAGCCCAACTCCCCCATCATCTCCTGATAGCCGGCTGCATCCTCAACTGGAGCATAGGGGTGCATATTTGCGAACCCTTCACGGCTAATCCCTTCCATGGCGACAGCGGGATTCAGTTTCATCGTGCATGAACCCAGCGGAATCATCCCGCGATCCAACGCATAGTCGCGATCTGCCAGGGTACGCATGTACCTCATCATTGATGTCTCAGACTGATAAGCCGAAAAAACTGGGTGTGTGAGGTAGTCCATGTCGCGGCCGTGGTCACCAAGGTGGTGCTCAGCGAAACCTAGCTCCACATCGAAGATTGTTTCGAGGCGATCCATGACATCGTCATCGATCCCTTCCCCGAAGGTCAGGGACACAGTGTTGTCGTCGACGGTGCGGATACCAATCCCGGCGTTTCGGGCTTTGGCTGCTAGTTGGGCGCCAGCACCTTGTCTGGTGACGGTGACGGTGTCGAAGAAGCTCTGCGAACTCAGAGAATACCCTGCCCTGCCCGCAGCTTCAGCGAATATGGCTGTGCGGGTGTGGATTTCTGCAGCGATACGGCGTAATCCCTGCGGACCGTGATAGAGCCCATAGAAGGCGGCTCCGACAGCGAGGAGTACTTGGGCTGTACAGATATTTGAGGTGGCTTTCTCCCTGCGGATGTGCTGCTCTCTGGTTTGTAGGGCCAGACGATAGGCCAGTACGCCGTTAGCATCCACTGATTCTCCGACGAGGCGTCCTGGGAGTTGACGCTCCAGACCGGCACGTACTGCAAGGAAACCAGCGGCAGGACCGCCGTACCACAGGGGAATGCCGAATCGTTGAGCGGACCCGACTGCGACATCGGCACCCCATTGCCCAGGAGGGGTGATCATGGTGGCGGCCAGCAGATCCGAGGCAGCGATAAGCAGGGCCCCTGCCTCATGGGCAGCCTGGGTGATGGACCTCGATTGTGCAACCGAGCGCAGGTGTCCGTCTGCACCGAGTTGAGCCATTACCACACAGAAAGGATCATGAATACCGATGTCTGTGAGCAGGTCCGTACTGACATGGACAGTGATGCCCATGGCTTGCGCCCTGGTTTTTACGACATCGATGCTGGCAGTGAACAGATTTGCATCCACTATTGCTGTGCTTCCGCGCTTCGTGGCGCGCCTCGCCAGGGCGACGGCCTCGGCTACAGCCGTACCCTCATCCAAGAGCGAGGCACTGGCTAGCGGGAGTCCCATCAGATCAGCGACAAGGGTTTGGAAGATCATCAGTATCTCTAGGCGTCCCTGGGAAATCTCGGGTTGGTAGGGTGTGTACGCGGTATACCACGCAGGATTCTCCAGAACATTACGCCTGATCACCGCCGGTGTGAGGGTCGGCCAGAAGCCTTGCCCGTACATTGGAACCATAGTGGTGTTTTTCGCTGCTAGTTCGCCCAGTCGTGCAGTGATCTCCTGTTCCGTGAGCGGAGCTGGAAGACGCAAGGGCGCCTTCGCACGTATCTCCACCGGCATTGCTGAGTTCATTAACTCCTCAATGCTGGCTGCTCCTACGACGGCCAAAGCCTGTGCTCTGTGCTCTGCGTTGAAACCACAATGCCGACCTAGATAAGACATAACAACCTCTCGATAAACTCCTCACATCCTACCGCTGATGTCTTGCTCAGGTTCAGAGGATTATGTCATCGAGAGTCTCAATAGAATGCGGCACAGTGCAGCCATCGCGCTGTACGAGGATCGCGTGCAGCCCAGCATCTAAAGCTCCCTGATAATCCCTGGTGATGTTGTCTCCGATCATCACTGCACGATTGCCGCAGGTCCCCATAGCGCGACAGGCTGCGCGGTAAATCTCTGGATTAGGCTTTGCAACACCAAGGCTCCCGGAAGCAAACACCTGATCATCATCAACAGATATCCCGATGTGACGTAACTTCCTCACTTGCATCCCCGGATCACCGTTGGTGATAATCCCCACCCGAAGGTCAGCCGATAGACATCGTTGAATAAAGGGCTCAGCATCGGAGAATGCCTGCCAATGGCTCTGGTACAGATCGCGGAAGGTTTGAAATGCTTCACGCAGGGCAGGTTCTTGGGATTCATCGATCCCCAAAAAGAGTGCTATCCGGACAAAGAACTGATCACGCCAACTCAAGTGCCCCAACTCGAACTGATGAAAATACTCTTCCTCAAGCTCGTACCACCTCCGAAGAATCTCCGTGGGATCACCTTCGACTGCGTACATCTGAGCAAAGTCAATCACAGCCAACCGAGAAGAAGTCTGGTAATCAAATAGAGTGTCATCAAGATCAAGGAACACCGTATCAATGCCCTGCGGAAGGCGAATACTCATGCCCTCACCCTACTGGAGACGAGCCCGATAATGGGGACGAGTGCGGATAACCAACCGTGCTTTTTGTATCGGGCCGGATACTAGTTATTGGATAGTATGGCTGACTACGCGTACGTTTACATGGCATGTATGCCAGGTAAACGTACGCGTAGTCGCCTGTGGACTGGTGATCGCGGTAAGCAGTGGAACTATCCCCCGGCCCCACCCCCCTCGGTCATCCTGCGCAGAGCGTAGTGGAGTCGCAGGATGACCGGCGCCCATCGTAGGGTCTTCGGTCGAAACCTCTCTCCTGTCCCCTTTGTTACGTTCGTGTCGGTGCCGTTGTGGTGGTGGGCCTTTTTCCCCCCCAGCTCCCGCGAACCCCCCCAGGGGGGTTCTTGGGTTTGAGTAGGTGCTCAGCTTTTTGCTGCTGTTGCGCTCGTGGCTAAGGTTCGCTTGGATGCTGCTACTTCACTGGGTGACTGGGTTGGTGGTTGGGTTTGCTGCACCTCGGGTGGGGATGGGTTGATCAGTTCGGCTTCTGCGGTCTCCTGGGGTGGGTGGTGAATCTGCTGGTGTTG
>WQYJ01000034.1 GCA_009781325.1 Propionibacteriaceae bacterium
AGGCAGGACCCCCGGAAGCCGACGTGAGGACTGTGGCACAGATCTTTACCCAAAACCTCACCCCCGGTCATCCTGCCGCCAGGCAGGACCCCCGGCGGCCTACGTAGGGTCTGTGATACAGATCTTTCCCCCAGTCCATACAACGGCTGCCGGGGGTCCTGCCTGCGGCAGGATGACGGTTCTTGGGTCATCCTGCGTGGAGCGAAGCGAAATGCAGGACCCCCGGAAGCCGACGTGAGGACTGTGGCACAGATCTTTACCCAAAACCTCACCCCCGGTCATCCTGCCGTCAGGCAGGACCCCCGGCGGCCTACGTAGGGTCTGTGGTAGAGATCTTTCCCCAAGTCCATACGTCGGCTTCCGGGGGTCCTGCCTGCGGCAGGATGACCGGTTCTTGAGTCTTCCTTGGCTAACTGCTCGAAGAACTCTTCCTGCGTGTCCTCTTAGGAGGATGGCGTTCACCGCCATCAGAGGCGGCCTGGTTTTCTACCGGTTCTTCAAAGCGAATCCGGCCCTGACCATCACACGCCTCGCACGACCGAGTGAACGCCTCAGCTAATCCTGTGCCAACCTTCTTGCGGGTCAATTGCACCAAACCAAGAGAGGTCACCTCAGAGACCTGATGCCTAGTACGATCACGGCCCAGACACTCCACCAGACGACGCAGCAGCAACTCCCTATTCGAGGGCAGCACCATATCAATAAAGTCGATGATGATGATTCCGCCGATATCACGCAGCCTCAACTGGCGTACGATCTCTTCAGCCGCTTCGAGGTTATTGCTAGTCACCGTAGCTTCCAGGTTCCCACCAGAACCAGTGAACTTACCGGTATTGACATCAATAACAGTCATCGCTTCCGTACGATCGATCACCAGAGAGCCGCCTGAGGGCAGATGAACCTTGCGGTCCAAAGCCTTAGCGATCTGCTCATCAATACGGTATTTCGCGAACAGGTCACCCTTGTCCGCACGATCCCATTTCTCGATCCGGGCAGCCAGATGCGGCGCGACATGCTGGACATAAGCCTCAACTGTCTCATAGGCATCTTCCAAACCACCGCTGCCATCGACGATCATCTGCGCGAAGTCCTCAGTGAACAGGTCGCGTACGATCCTCATGGTCAGATCAGGCTCGGAATACAGCAACTGCGGAGTCTGCTTGCCCTGCGCCTTCTTCTCGATCACATCCCACTGCGCCTTGAGACGGCTGACATCGCGTACCAACTCATCCTCGCTGGCAGACTCTGCGGCAGTACGGATAACCACCGATGCTGCCTCATCCACCAAGGAATCCAAGATCGTCTTCAACCGGTTGCGCTCCGCTTCACTCAGCTTGCGCGACACACCAGAGATATGACCCTTCGGCGCATAAACCACATAGCGGCCAGGAATGGAGATATGTGAAGTCAGACGCGCTCCCTTAGCGCCCACCGGGTCCTTGGACACCTGAACGATCGTGAGTTGGCCTGCGCTGAACACATCTTCGATCTTCCGGTTCGCACCAGCTTCACCAAAGGAATCCCAATCCACTTCACCGGCATAGAGTACGGCATTGCGCCCGCGCCCGATGTCGATGAAGGCTGCTTCCATTCCGGGCAGTACGTTTTGAATCTTGCCGAGATAGATATTGCCGATCAGCGAGGCTGCCGAAGCACGGTCAACATAGTGTTCGACCAAGACATTGTCTTCGACCACAGCGATCTGAGAATAGGTCGCCTTCTGGCGGATGAGCATTTTCCGCTCAACCGACTCGCGCCGAGCCAGGAACTCAGCCTCAGACAGGATCGGTGCGCGCCGACGAGAGGCTGCACGGCCTTCACGACGGCGTTGCTTCTTTGCCTCAAGGCGGGTTGATCCATCGATGCCTGTGACTGTGCCGTTCTTCTGGCCCTTGGACTCTTTGGAGTCCTTCGACTTGGCAGGACGCTGCTCGCGTACCTTCACAACGACTTCGACATCACCCTCAACAGCCTCATCAACATCTTCACCCTTACGGCGACGACGACGGCGGCGATGACGAGAACCGTCACCTTCCTCAGGCTGGTCTGTGGGTGTCTGAGCTTCCTCAGTCTCGTCCGCGCTTTCTTCTGCAGCGCCGTCTTCCGATGATGCCGGTCCGTCCTTACGACGTTTGCGCCCGCCCCTGCGGCGGCGACGACGACGCGGCGAACCATCGGGTGAATCTGAACCAGACTCACCATCGGGTGATGCGGCGATCACCTGGACCAAATCATCCAGAGTTTCCCCTTGGAATGACTCATCGGTGGTCTTCGCTGCTGGCTTTCGATCCCGTCTGGCATTGCCCAAAGCTGTCAACGCCTCAGCGATCGCATCATCGACTGGAGCCTGGGGCTCTTGCTCACTTGCTGCTGGCTTGGGTCGGTTCGAACGCCGACGAGTCGTACGAGGTGTACTTGTCTGAGGTGTTTCCTCACCAGTTGGCTCTGGCGCGGGTGCAGCCGGAGCTTCTGGAGTCTCGGCGGCATTGTCATTCGGCGCAGACTCCGCACTGTTCGTACGCCGCGTCGCCGGCTTACGCGTACGTCCTTTGGGTGCAAATGAGGTCAGGTGAGGCTGCTGTGCTTCGTCTGACGGTGTTTCATTTTCGGGATTTGCAGGAGGCCTTCTTGTTCTCTTGGGCCTATACTCTGCTTGGTTTTCGTTTTCTGTCGCATGCTGGGTTTCGGATGACGCTAAACCCTCACCCGTGTTTGTTTCATCGAGCACATTTGCTCCTTCTCACCGGGCCACCCGGTGCCACTGGCGGGCCTGCGCCCGCATAAAGCCTTGTCATTGGCATGAAGACTGCCGCGGTCCAACCGAAGAGGTCGCGGTCTAGCACCTCATGCATATGGGCTACACCAGATAGCCCATCTATTGCCATTATTCCACACCCATCCAACCAAGGCATTTTTCCCTCGATGGCGAGTCGAGGATCAGCCATCATTTCGATCCATGAACGCGATATTTATATATTTGCTTTATGGATAGACTCATGAGTGGATCTTCTCGACTTTGCTAGGCGGAAAGGAAAGCTCTTGACCCGGGGTCACAGAACAAACAGGGCGGGTAACTCCAGCATCACGGTGACCGATGCGATGATTCGTGCTGGTCAGAAGTCGCTGCGCGACCACAACCTTCGCCTGTTGCTCGCACACATCCGGGCTTCGGACCCTGCGAATCCTCTCTCACGAGCTGACCTCGCGGAGATCACAGGGCTCACTAAGGCAACAGTGTCAACACTGGTGACAAGGCTTCAAGCCTCTCGGCTGATCACAGATCTTCCTCCAACAACCTCCCCCGGGGCTGGTCGGCCTGCGATCCCCTGGACTCTAGCTCGACGTACGGTGGCCTCACTCGGTTTGGAGATCAACGTGGACTTCCTCGGAGTCCGCGCGATTGATCTCACCGGCGAGACCCTTCTCGAGTCGTTCATCAAGGTCAATCTGCGCGGGTCAGAACCCGAGGATGCCTTCCTGGCTCTTCTTCGCGAGGTGCACACCGTTGCCTCCCAGTTGCGGAAGGATTCCGTACGCCTGATCGGCGCCTGTCTGGCACTGCCGGGAATTGCTGACCATCCTTATGGCCCGCTGCGTTTGGCTCCAAATCTGGGGTGGCACAATATCGACATTGCCCAGACACTAGCTCGCTCCTTAGACGACTTGGCACAAGAACTTGATGAGAATGACATAGATGAAGCCTTTTCGCTGATGAAGAAATACTTGCTAGCCGGAGTTCCTGTCGACAATGAAGCTAACCTGGCGGCTCGTACTGAGATCGTCACACACCCTGGAGAGTCTTTTATTTATGTGTCGGGTGAAATCGGAATCGGTTCTGCCCTCGTGATCAATGGAGAGGCCTTCGTTGGCCTTCACGGTTGGGCGGGTGAACTCGGCCATGTTTGCGTGAACCCCGATGGACCGCGATGCGCGTGCGGAGCCCAAGGCTGCTTGGAGGTCTATGCAGGCAAGCACGCGATCATGGCTACTGCTGGTCTTGCCCCTGACACTGACTATGGCATTCTCCTGAAGGCTTACGCCCGCAAGGACACGAAAGCCCAGTTAGCGATCGGCCAGGCTTCGACGGCCCTAGGCATCGCCCTTTCCACCTGCATCAATCTGATCGATGTGAACACTATCGTTCTCGGCGGCAGCTTCGCCCCCCTGGCAGAGGCTCTCCGCGACGGAGTGAAAGTTCAGCTCAGCAGACACGTACTGTCGTCCCATTGGGCCGGCCAAGACTTTGAAGTACGCGCTTCAAAGTCGGGTCCGTTCCCCGCCGCCACCGGCGCCGCTCTCATGGTTCTCGACCGAGCAGTACCCGACCCCGACTCCGCCCTCTGGCGCGAGGGACTATAGAGCCAGCCGCCCTCTCCCCCGGTCATCCTGCCGCAGGCAGGACCCCCGGAAGCCGACGTATGGAGTGGGGATAGGCAGTTTGGGCTGAGTCCCTAGTTTGGCTTCCGGGGGTCCTGCCTGCGGCAGGATGACCGGGGGTGGGGTCGCAAAAGCAAGAGTGAAACCCACGACGGATCGGTGGATTTGGGGAGTTAAGCAGGATCTGTCAAGATACTTACCTAAAACGACGTGATAATATGGTGTTTTATGAGAGTTCCGCCCTCTGCCTTACTACCGATACTCCGATCTCCCTTACAGGGGGAGATCTTGGCTGCTACATATCTGTCTCCACACAGAGAGTTCAGCGTTACTGAACTAGCAAAATTAGCTAAGGCCTCACTAAAATCAACAGCCCAGGAAGTTGATCGCCTTGTCAAAGCGGGAATCCTGAATGATCGTCGTTCAGGAAATCAACGACTCGTATGTCGCCCTGCACCCAGTCGAATCGTCACCCCACTTGCAGAGTTGCTCGCTTCTACCTATGGTCCGCTTCCAGTTCTCACCGAAGAACTCAGTGGCATGAAGAACATCCAGAAAGCCTACATATTCGGTTCTTGGGCAGCTAGGCATGCTGGTTTACCCGGGCAACCTCCTGACGATATCGATGTCCTCGTCATCGGGTCTCCTACCCTTGATGAGTTGGACAATTGCGCGGAACAAGCAAGTGCAAGACTCCATCGAGCAGTCAATATCCGGCGAATTAGCCCAGAATTATGGGCTAACAATGACAAAACAGATCCCTTTCTTACTACGGTCAAGGAGAGTGAACTTACTGAAATCCTCCTGTAAGAAAGGATCACAATATGCAGTGGGAGCAAGGTCGCCCAGTTATTGAGGCAATGATCAAAACAGGAGAACTTCAATTAGTTCCTGCAAGTAAGCTTCGAGCTGACCAACTCCTCCTTCAGGCAAACGCTCATGTAACTACCGCCCTACAAGTTGCGTCCAGCGATCCAGAAGGTGCGTACTCCCTCGTGTACGATGCCGCTCGAAAAGCGCTTGTTGCCTTACTTGAAAATCAAGGCTTACGCCCAACGAGCAGGGCTGGTCACCATGGTACCTACCTAGCAGTACGATCACAGCTTGATCCTCCATTAGGGAAACAGTTACGACCGTTCGAAAGACTGCGTCGCCGCCGAAACGAAATCGAATATCCAGATTTTGAATCCCCATCAGTTACTAGCGAAGACATAATCGAAGACGCCCAAGCAGCACAGACATTGATTGATCTTGTTAGCCGCGTGTATAACGAAATGTCTCCATATTAAGCCAATCACCTATCTGGCAATCCTCAGATAGCTGGGGAGCCCTTGCGGTCTCGGGATAGTTTTTCCACTGTGACTAGTGCGCTGTAGGACTGGCCGACTGCTCGGGTGAATCTTTGGGAGAAGTGGGTGGCTATTGAGGTGAGGTGGTGGACTAGGGCGAAGGAGGTGGGGGCGATCAGGCCGTTGAGGATCAGTGCCCAAACGATAGTTCCGTTGTAGCCGAAATAGAGAGCGACCCCTGCGGCGACGGCGATGGTCGTTGCCAGTGGGCCAAGCAGTAGGAAGGCGTAGCGCATGTATTGGACCATTTGCGAACGGTTGTACCAGGTGTAGACACCGTCAGACTTCTTCTTGTTCTCTAGTTGCGACACCATTCGGGCGTTGATCCACAACCCTTGGTTCGCCTGGAAAAGGATCGCAGACTTCAGTTCATCCAGTTCTGCGTCATTCAGTGAATGATCGAGTTGCTCGCGGATCAAATCCCCGCGCTGCTTGTAGGTCAGTTCCCTCTTCAGCCATTCCTCAGTCATCCAGGGAAAATGCTGAGCAATTCTCCACGGGCTGGGGATCTCCCATTCCAGGGTCTTCTTACCCTTCGCCCCGTGCGTTCCGTAATCAACCTCGTAGGCAGACTTGAAGTAGCCGATAGCAGCTTCCTCAACGGTAGCTTTCCTGAAAATGTAGTACGCAAACCGCCCGCGCTTAGAGTGACGCCGCTCGTACGGTAAATCGCGGTAGTACTGAGAGCCTGCTCCATCCATCCCCTCGATCAGAGTTCCCACCACGATCACAGCAACCGCATAGAACACCAAGACCAAGAGCTGCAGATTCCAAGCAATCTCAGGGAAAATCTCCGGGAAAAGCTGCTGCGCGATCATGTAATTACCCACCGCAAAAGTCACCACAATGAAACCCGAAGCGATATTAAACAAGAAGCGCTGAAACACTGACGTGATCAAATCCATGGGCGAAGTCCCCTTTGCACAACAACCCGGTAGCAATGCGACTTGCACTACTGCGCAATTTTCATCCTATCAGGGATAGCGCAACGGGTTTATTCGTACATTCCACTTGGACCAGATGACTAGTCAGGTTAGTCAACCACCGCAAGAATGGCCGGGTCGAGGTAGGGGCGGAGGGTGTGGACGAAGGTGGAGGTTAGGTGGCCTTGGTTGAAGTAGACGATGATTCCGCCGACGACGACCCAGCAGGTTTCTTGGTCGCACATGGCGTCGGTGAAGTCTAGGGTTGTGATCCTGAGGTCATGGGATTGCTGGGCTGCTTCGAAGAGGGGATCGGGAAGAAGCCAACTGCTGCGCGGCCCGTCACAGACCCCGATGTTGTCGAGGTGTTCGGCTAAGCAGTCAACCACTGTGTGTGAGGGGTACGGGACATCGCGTATCACGAGTACGTGCATCCCTGCGCCTACCAGCATCGGAAGCAGGTCGGTATACATGGCTGCAAAGGCATCGACCTGGTTCTCAGCCGGGATATCCACCAACGGATAATCCCTGGTGTACGCAGACATCACAACGAGTTGAGTGCCATGATCTTTCATACCCTGAATCGCTTGTGTCGTAAAATCCAAGCATCCTTGCTGAGCACCAGCCAAGGAAAAAGCAAGTGGGAGCAGCGATGGTGCACAACCACTTGCGAGGTACGTACGCAATCCCCACTCCTGCTCGTCAGCAAGTTCGATCAACGCATCCAAGTAGGGCGCAGCATGAGAGTTCCCGAACAGTGCAATCTGAGGCGCATCGGCGTCACTAGACCCATAAATACACGCAGGAAACAACTGCGGCTCCCCCGGCCCCCACGAGCAGCCATCAGCGTAGTTCACGTTGATATCCTCCGCCGCCTGCAGAGGTGTCATCAGCAGCTCAGTTCCATGGGGATCACCGGCTCGGCAAGCGGGATCCAGACGTGCAGCAGCACCGATACAGGAAACCGCAGTCGGGATCACAACAGGATCATTCGACTTCCCTGCTTCTTGAACCATGAACAGTGGAACCACACTGACACCAATAGTGATTGCCATCCCCACAACAAGGAAAATGAAGGTTCGGCGCAGCGGCTGGCCCAAAGGACGCATCCCCCGGAATCGATCCTCGATTAAGGTTTTCGACAGCCACGACAGCACAAGTACGACCGCAATCACCACAACCTTGATGACAAAGGTCATCTCATGGCCAAGAACCCAAGGAACGATGATCACAAAGGGCCAATGCCACAGATAGACCGAGTACGAGATGTCGCCCAAGAGCTGGAAGGGGCGCAGCCGCAGAATCGTGTCGAAGGACCACCGATGCTCCCCCGGCCCTGCGCCGATGACCACAAGGGCTCCCATGATCGGGATCACCGCTATCCAACCGGGGAAAGCCTCACCGGTGAGGAAGAACCCCGACCACGCCATCATCACCACACCCACAGTGACGGCGATGAGCTTCACGAAAGGATGCGGAGCCAGCCGACTAGCAATCACAGGGTAAGCAGCGGCGAGCGCTGCCCCGGCTCCGAGTTCCCACATCCGCGTTGGGGTCACAAAGTAAGCCTGAGGTGGATTCACACTGGTGAAATACACCGACCATGCCAGGGATGCTACGACAACCAGGCTGATTCCTACACCAGCGGCCACCCGAAAGAAGGCCCAGTTCTTGCGTACTATCAACGCAATCGCGAGAATCAGAATTGGCCACAGCAGATAGAACTGTTCCTCAACCGAAAGCGACCAATAGTGCTGAAGAGCAGTAGGAGGGTCAGCAGCCCCCAGATAGTCCACCGATGTCCACGCCAGGTTCCAGTTCTCGACATAGAGCGCAGAGTACACCCCCGACCAGCCATTGCCTTGCCATTGAGTGTTGGGCCCAAAAACAAGAACAGCAATCATCGTCAGGATGATGACCGTGAAAGCCGCCGGCAGCAGACGCCGAATCCTCCTGCCCCAGAACACCACCAGATCCCTGGCATGGGTAGGCGGCTTCTTCAAAAGATGAGAGGTGATCAGAAACCCCGAGATCACAAAGAAGATGTCAACCCCAACAAATCCTCCCTGCACCCACGTTGGCCAGAAGTGAAAGAGGATAACCAAACCAACAGCCAGAGCCCGCATCCACTGGATGTCTACTCGAACTGCTTCAGCCTTGTCGGTTGAAGTTTCTGGCTTTTCCATTGACCTATGCTTCAAATCAGTCATGTGGGGGTTGGTTTCCCTATTCTGTGTTTTGAGGACTCGTCAGACTCCTTAATCTTACTTAGTGTTACACCGGTCAACTCTAGCTGATTGACGAGCGAATCCTCGCCGTGGATTACCTCTGGAAAGGACACTTTGCTGTCCCACGATGGGACACACAGACTAGACTGCGGTTTATGGCACAGCCGAATACCATACTCATTGAGAACATCGAAATCATACGCAGAGAACAAGCTTCAGCTAGTGCTAGAGACAAACGCTTTGTTCAAGTAGTCCAAGATCTTCGAGAGCAACAAGTTAGTGTACGCCACATCGCTGCCTTAACCGGTCGATCTAAGTCCTCCGTAGACCGCGCAAAAAGAGCATCCGTAAGTCAAAAGAAGACTCCGTTGATGCGGCTCACTCTTCCCATGCTTTACGATGGCTTCCGCGAAGCAGGCAATGTTCTAATTGGCTACTATCTGGCATTCAGCCGAGATTCAGCCTCAGAATTGGAACGCGACCTGTGGGCAGCTCAAATCAGAGCGTTCACGGACAAACGAGACAGCGTTTCCCCCGATGACCGCGACAAAATGATTGAATGCATAGAGGAATGGAACTCTGAGAGAGCTCGGCTGTCAAAACTTCGTGTTAGCGGGGGTGAAATGTGAGTCGTTTTTCGCGGTTGAAACCTGAGCCACGAATTTGTTTTGTTCTGTCATGTTTTCTGCTGCTATGGGCGTATCTCGGTGTGCTCGACGGTGTTCAGGTTGCTGGGATATCGATGGGGACTGGTATTTGCAGTTGAGTGGAGATAGGCGTGTAGAGGTCAATGCCCTGTTCACGGGTGCGCAGGGAAACAAGTAGTGTATAGCGCACGGGGAGATCGACCCGGTTTCTTCGAGCGTTATTCTTCCACCACCCTCCAACTGGGTAAACCGCAATATGGTTGCAGGCTGCGAGGTCCGCGCCATGGCTATACCAGATGTCTTGATGCAAGCTGCCGGAGTTGCGCTGGTTTGGTCCGATCAACCACCCGACCCTGCCTGCCGATGGTCTAGGCATGGATATCTGGTCTCCATTCTCTTCGTCCACAGCCTGGCGGTTAATTCGCGCAATGAAATCCTGTTCGGATTCCAAGGGAGCTTGTAGTTCGAAACGCAGTCCGTGGGAGGCGTAGGCGTACCGTTGACGCCAGCCACGCCTGGAGGGGTTCGGTTCAATGTAGTACGACAGTGTGATACGCAGTTGCACGTCTCCGCCACCGATGGACTGCAGGATCTGTTTGGGCCACGGCAGGGCGTGAAGACGAAAGTGCCGCATCTTGAAATCTCTACCATCGAACGCAGTGAAGGTGTCTTGGGCCACCATGGTCACGGCTTGGTGAGATGAGCGCAGCACCGTCCCCTCGTCTGGGACTCCCCACCCGTATCGGCATAGTTGCACTAGCTTGTCCCTACGAGTTGCGTTCTTATCGTTGATCCGGGCGGTCATGAGTGGGGTCCAGTCGGCGGCATGTGCGAGCAAGCCCCGGATTGTCTCTGGCCAGTAGTCGGGATACTCAGCCATAGCGAGTGCGGCGAGCCGCGCGGCAGCTGCAGTGGCAGCGCTAGTCGCGTTCGCCGAGGAGATTGCCTGGTCGTTGCCGATCCCGGTGGTGCGCACCGACAGCAATGGGTGGGAGATGTCTAAGTCGGTTCCGTCGGTCAGTACATTACCTCCTTCCAGGCAGATGTCAGGCTTGACCGGCCATTTCGATCGAGCGAACATTACTGAGGTACGCGAATGCGGGGACAGGTCCCCTGCTGAAGCGAGTGGCACCCAGCCCTGGAAAGCGGGGTCAGCCGGTGTCTGGTCAAGGTCTGTATACGCACCCACAGTGAGAGCGTTCCAGGCTTGGCCAGGATCGAGGATTCCGCTGGTATCGCACAGACTATTCGGGTCGAAGTCCAGCCCGGAGTTCAGATCAGTATTCCCAGCGGACACGATCACTACCCTGGCCGCGCTAGGGTCAGGTGTGCCAATCAGGCGTAGTTGGTTTCCATCTCTAACAATGTCGGTCCCCACACAGACCGCGTCCACAGCGGCTGACCATAACGATGGGGAACCAGTGCGGTCAGGCTCGGACATAACCGGCAAGCAGAAAACCCGTTTTCGCGAGTTATTGATCTCAGCAGTGGCAATGGCTTGAGCCGTGACGGTTCCATAGTCGAGCGGATCGTGCTCAGGTTCAGAGCGGCGCTGCTCAGGAAAAATGCGGACAGACTCAAGCCGGTGGCGCAAT
Source organism: Propionibacteriaceae bacterium (assembly GCA_009781325.1). GTDB lineage: Bacteria > Actinomycetota > Actinomycetes > Propionibacteriales > Propionibacteriaceae > WQYJ01. The sequence continues at coordinate 11,120 of WQYJ01000034.1, forward strand.
TGAATGGGATCGGTGGACATAAACGCGTGATCAAGGTTTTGGTACAAGGCGATTCCGGCCATCCGGGTACCATGGCCGTTCACATCGAAACCGGTTCTCCCGATGACAGTCAATAAGTCTTTCTCATCCAGGGAACCAGCCAAAAGAACATGGGTACGGGCGACTCCGGTATCCAGGTGACACACGGCTGGGGCTTGCTGCGTGGCAGGTGTGACCCGTGCGGTAAGGTCGTCTACCCATTCGGCTTGTTCTGCCCTGGTGAGGTCTTCGAAGGTGTCAACGAAGCTGGGACGGCGGATCTCAGCGAGTGGAATCGATGTGAACGGCAGCATTTGGAGGGTATCCCACGAGGCCTTGACCCAGACAATGACCCGGTCAGCAAGGACCGTCGCACGTCCGGCGGCGCGAATGCCGAGCTGGTCAAAGGCTGCAAGGGCGTTCTCGGCTGAGACGGTGCGAGCAAGCCACAGTTCCCACCAGTGTTCTCCGTGCTCGTCAGGATCGCCGTCGGACTGCCACAGGTCACGCAAGATGGTAGTCCGGATAGTAGCGATGTTGGCCACGAGTCTACGGTTCTTCGGGTTCCCATCAGGCGACTCCCACTTGTCCTTGCTTGCTTTCGTGCTGAGCTTCGTCAGGTAGTCCTCGAACAACTTCAAGAACGCTGCGCGATGCTGATCGGCGACCCAGACGACCACGCGTTCAGGCTGCTCGCCATCGGGTGGCGTTGCCGACATGAGGAGCCACCATGGCAATCGTGCAGTCTTGCTATGCCTCGACCAGCGTTCCAACGAGTCCAGCTGTAGCGGATAGGCCGCATCGCCGCCCTCGATGGTCACGAACGTCCCTAACGCTTGTAACTCGTCGATGCTTACACTGGACCCCGCCCGTTCCTGGTCGCTGTCCATGAATGCTGTCTCCACTTGAGAGAGTAACGTTTTTCCGCTCGTACGCTGCTCTACAGGTCGGATCTTCGGGTTACCGCGCCCCGGTCTGGTCAGATCCTCGGATTGGACCCGACCGGTAACACGCAGATGACTCAGGCGACGAAAGCGGTCAGGCACTAGCCGCCCACCGCTCACCCAGCGCAGCCAGCAAGTCCTCGACAGTCACTCGTGTGTAGTCACGCATCAGTGCGCCTTTAGCCGCTGTCTCGGCGGCTTCGACCAAATCGGCATGGCTTAATCCCTGAGCGGCGGTGTCCACCTTATCCCAGCGCAGACCGGTCACCATCGTGCCCAAACGTCCCCGGATCACCTCCCGTACTTGTCGTCCTTCCGGTAGTCGGTAGGTCAACACTAGGTCAAAGCGGCGAAACAACGCCTTATCCAGGATAGGACGGTGATTGGTTGCTGCGACGATAATACTTTCTGGGCTGGCTTGTTCCAGGAATACTAGGAATGAGTTCAGGATGCGGCGGGCTTCTCCAACGTCGTTGCCTGACCGGTCTCCACCCAAAGCATCGAACTCATCGAATAAATACACCCCACGCCGTTTCGCAGCCTCGTCGAATACAAGGCGCAGCTTTCCGGCTGTCTCCCCCATGTACTTACTCAATAACCCATCCAACCGAACCGTGAACAACGGCAGCGATAACTCGTGCGCCAACACCGCAGCAGTCATTGTCTTTCCCGTCCCCGGCGGGCCTTCCAGAAGTAGCCGGTGCGCGGGAACAAACCCATGATCCAACAACCTCATACGCTGACGCTGTTCGTCTAGAACCCGTCTCAAGCTTGCGAGCAGATCCGCTGAGAGCACCAAGTCTCTCAGACCCACCTGCGGCTGCGACGCGACAACTAAATCAGCCACGTCACCACGAGGCTGAGCCAGATGTACCACCGAACCTGAGGGCAACGCGGACCGAGATGCATCGACAGCCTTCTTAATATCGTTAGCCAAGCGAGTATGCCCCTGACGTGCTTCCTTCGCCGCAGCCTGGAGAGCGACCGCAAAGAAACCCTCATCATCACCCATGCTGTGACTACGAATCATCGCCGTCACATGTTCAGCCGAGGCCGCCACCGCTCTCACCTCCTTCAACACAGACTAGACCCAGAACAAGAGCTGTCACCTCATATCTAAGTCTACTGGTCTGACATTATCCCGATTGCCGCGCCGCACAATCAGCAGATCACCGTGTGTCACAAGAGACCTCCGAGACTCATGGACTGCACCCACCACCCCATGAAACACCAATAGACTTGTGTCCGAAGTAGTTTCTTCGAAGGGAGTCAGCGTGAGTTCGACAATTACCGAAGCCGACATTAGAAAAAATGGCAAGAAGAATGCGGCTACCCGTGGGTCGGCACTCAAGAAACTCTCAGCTGCTGGAATCGTCACTCCGACTGGTAAGCTCCGTAAAAGATACCAGTAGGTATGTAGGCCAAATTGCCTAACCTCAGGTGGAGCGCTGC
>WQYJ01000035.1 GCA_009781325.1 Propionibacteriaceae bacterium
GTGGGGGTAGTTCTTTTCCAAAGTCCATATGTTGGCTGCCGGGGGTCCTGCATTCCGCTTCGCTCCACGCAGGATGACCGGGGTGTTAGTCCCCGCGGTCATCCTGCCGCCAGGCAGGACCCCCGGCAGCCGACGTAGGGTCGTGGGGGTAGTTCTTTTCCAAAGTCCATATGTTGGCTGCCGGGGGTCCTGCATTCCGCTTCGCTCCACGCAGGATGACCGGGGGGGGCTGCCGGGGGGTGAACTGGAGTGGTGACGTGACACTGAGGCACGAATACGCGAGACTAGTACCGATGACTGAGCCCTATCGACGGCGGATGACTGCCGCGGAGCGCCGCGACCAGTTAATTGGTGTGGCGTTGATGTGCTTTGCGGAAAAGGGTTTCGAGGGGACATCCATCGAAGAAATAGCCGCACGCGCAGAGGTCAGCAAGCCAGTGATCTATGAACACTTCGGAGGCAAAGAGGGACTCTATGCCGTTGTCGTCGACAGAGAAGTGAACACACTCCTTCACGCACTACGGGCATCAGTCACCGACCCTGAAGCAGGATCACGCCGCCTACTCGAACTCGCATCACTAGCTCTGCTCGACTACATAGAGACCCGCCCGGAAGGCTTCCAAATCATTATGCGCGACTCCTCCGAACTGGGGGGAGTAGGGTTTGCCTCCATCCTTAACGACGTCATCGTCAACGTAGAGTCCCTACTCATCCCCAAATTCGAAAGAGCGGGTTTCGATGCCAAGGCCGTACCCCTAGTCGCCCAGGCCCTCACCGGACTAGTAGCGATGACCGGCCAATGGTGGCTGGATAATCCCGAATATTCCAAGGAAGAAGTCGGCTCCCACCTAGTGAACCTCGCCTGGAACGGCATGCACCACTGGGAGAGAGATTTCAACCTCGCCTGAGGTTTTCAGTTATCGCCATCTGGCAAGGACATTTAACCTATTTCCCGGCTGAAATGCCCGGTGAGCACTAGACTTGGAAACGCTATGAGTACCAACGAGTCTCCTGGCACGCCGACCCCTGCCATACACGCCGGTGTTGGAATCCAGGACAAACCCACCGCTATGGTGCGCAACCCCTCCGACCTTGTCGGTCTCGGTGGCTGCGCGCTGGGGATTGTCCTGGTCTGCCTCATGGTCGTCTATGCTCATAACACCACCGAAGGAATTGCTGAAGACGTACGCGCATTCGCGGTCCTACTCCAAAGAATCCTGTTCATCCCGGTGGCTGTTCTCGACACGATCGTCATCTTGTTCCCACCCATCGCCGTCGGCATTGACTTGCTCGTACGCCGAATCCCGATGGTGGCGCTTCAAGGCCTCCTAGCTGCCATTGGCGGCATCATGCTCAGCGTTGTCGCTGTTTTCCTAGTCTCAGAATGGGCGCCGATATCACTGCTGACGGGGGTGTCGATCCATACCAGTGGAGCCACCATAGCAACCATCCCTGCCTATGTGGCAGCGATCACCGCCCTCCTTACTGCTGTGGCGACTCCAGCCCGGCGCGGCTCAATCACATGGTCCTGGAACCTGATGTGGATCTCTGTCATCGTGTCGGTGGTCACCACAACATCGTCGCTGCCCGGTATGGTGATCGCCCTGCTGATCGGCCGTATGGCTGGGTACGCGACTCGCTACGGGTTTGGAGTTGCCTCGCGGCGAGCCTACGCGGTCACCCTAGTTGACGGCATCCGCCGAGCCGGATTTTCACCAGTGAGCATCGACCGGGTTTCTACCGTCGATGTCGTCGAAACCGGCCAAACAATCCTCGGTGTACAAACCCCACAGTTCTTCTCCGACCACCGGCTCTACGTCATGAAAACCCTACCGGGCAAGATGTACAACATCATCGTCCTCGACGGGGATCGCCAAGTCATGTCCTCGATGACCCGCATCTGGCGCTACCTGCGCTCTCGTGCCATCGAAGGCAGAACAACTCTGTCGCTGCGCCAGTCTGCGGAGCGTACGGCTCTGATCTCGTACGCAGTACGCTCGGCTGGGGTATCGACTCCAGCGGTGTTGTCCATCGGGGAAGCCTCGGATTCCATGCTAATCATCCGTGAAGCCACCCAAGTGTCAGTCTCCTTCGCCGATATCGAACCCGACCAGGTTGATGACGAAACCCTGGACATCATGTGGGAACAGATTCTTAAGGCTCATCGTTGCGGGATCGCACACCGGGCACTCACTCCGCACTGTTTCCGAATCTCCACAGAAGAAGAACACCGGGTGTGGCTCCTCGGCTGGGAGACCGGTGACGTGGCGTCCTCGGAACTAGCCAGGCGTATTGATCTGACACAGATGATGGCGCTCATCGCCGCGAAGGTGGGAGCCTCGCGTGCTCTCGAGTCGGCTTCTCGGGTCCTCGATCCTGACGAACTGGTGGGTCTGGGTCCCCTTCTGCAGATTCCTGCAGTACCAAAACCCACCCGCGACAAGATGAGCAGCCCCAAGGATGTCCTCGCAGAACTGCGTACTGAACTGACCCAAGGTTCTCCCGAAGCCGCCATTGCGTCCGAGCAGATCACCCGCTTTGGAGCTCGTACGGTCATCATGACCGTCTTGGTCACCACGGCCATTATCGTCATCCTGACGTCCTTCAACCTCTCGCAGGTTGTGGACGCTCTGCGGCACTCAGACTGGAGATGGGCAGTGGGAGCCTTCCTCATTGCCCTGGTGGGGTTCGCCGGTGCAGCAGTGTCAATGATGGCATTCTCACCGATTCGACTAAAGTTCTGGCGAGTTTATCTCTGCCAGTTCTCAGCAGCCTTCGTCGCCCTGGCAGCCCCGGTTGGTTTAGGGCCAGCAGCAGTGAACTTGCGCATGCTGATGAAGAAGGGTGTTGCCACACCTGTGGCTGCTGCGACGGTGGCTCTGACCCAGGTGGCCAATATCGTCGTGGTGCTTCTCACCTTGGTCGTTCTGACTGCTATTACCGGCTCTAGTCAGATCACCTCTTTTGAAGTCACTCCCGGGGTGCTGATCGGCGTACTCGTGGTCGCTGCAACTGTGGGGATCATTCTGATTATTCCCAAGACCCGGAACTGGATCCTGGCCCGCGTGACTCCGCTGCTGAGACAGACCTGGCCGCGGTTGGTGGAACTGTTCTCCAGCCCTCTTCGACTAGGAATCGGTATCTTGGCGAACATGGTCGTCGTTGCCTCCTATGTTGTGGCACTCCAGTGGGCAGCCTTTGCCTTCGGCATCGACTTACCCATCGTGGGTGCTGCCTTGGCCTATCTGCTCGGTACCTCCGCAGGCGCTATCATCCCAACCCCCGGCGGTATGGGGCCCATCGAAATCGCCGAATCGGCCGCTCTGGTGTCTTTAGGCATCAATCCCGGTGTCGCTGCATCGATCGTCCTGCTCTTCCGTTTCGTGAGCTACTGGATCAGGATTCCGCTGGGCTGGATTTCTTACCGTTGGATGCAGCGCCTCGGCGAGCTTTAGGGGATTCTCATGCCGCGTCGAATTGCCATGGTCTCCATGCACACATCCCCTCTTGAACCCCCGGGGTCTGCCGATGCGGGCGGAATGAACATCGTCGAATGGCACACGGCGTTGGCTCTAGGGAAGCTCGGATACAAGGTCGACCTGATGACACGGCGATCTAGCCCCGATCAACCAGAACGCCAACACCTTGCGCAGGGTGTGGATCTGCTGCATCTTCATGCTGGCCCGGCTCAACCTCTTCCCAAGTCAGCCATCGATCGCTACATTCCAGAATTCACAGCATCAATGACACAAGCAGGTAACTACGATCTCTACCATGCCCAGCACTGGATGAGCGGAGTCGCAGCCCTTGACTTAGCACGCGGTCATGGGGTACCCATCGTCGTGAGTTTCCATTCCGTGGCAGCGCACCCAGACAAGGATCTGCGTGAGGGAGAGCCCCCTGAGTCTGAAGCACGCGTACCTGGAGAAGCCCTGTTGGCCCAGGCCTGCGACCAGGTCATTGCGATCTCTGCTGCCGAAGCCCGTACGGTCATCGAGCGCTGCGGAGCCAACCCGGAGAATGTGACAATCATCCCTCCCGGGGTTGACCTAGACCTCTTCCACCCGATGCCACGCCCGGCCCAATCCCGTCCCTTTCTAGCTTTTGCTGCCCGTCTCCAACCCCTCAAAGGCCCAGACCTAGCCATCGAAGCCCTGTCCCATATCGACCCCACACTGCGCCCGCGCCTGGTCATCGCAGGAGCCCAGAGCCTTGACTTCGCCTTCTATGCTGCCCATCTGAGCAGTCAAGTGGAAACTTTGGAACTGACCAATGATGTCTCGTTCATCGGTCCCGCATCTCGTACGCAACTCGCAGCCCTCTTCGCCGAGGCGTCCCTAGTGCTCGTACCCTCCTACTCTGAGACTTTCGGGCTAGTAGCCCTCGAAGCCGCTGCCTGCGGTACGCCGGTGATCGCCTCTGCTGCCGGAGGTCTGCGCGAAGCTGTTGTCCACGGTGAAACAGGTCAACTGATGGATTCACGACGGCCTGCCGACTGGGCACGAGCCATGATCGAACTTCTCGAAGACCCCGCCACGCTGCGGAGAATGGGTGTCGTTGCCCGCGTCCATGCACGCCGATTCACCTGGGACCTCACAGCTCGGCGAATCTCGGATGTCTATGACAGGCTGCTTGCGTGAGGTACCTGTTTCACCATGCTCACCCCGATGACGAGACGCTGTCCACCGGTGCGATCATTCTCGGGCTTGTGTCGCAGGGTCACACCGTTCTGGTGATGACAGCCACCCGAGGCGAACTGGGACAAGCCGTACCCGGAAGCCTTCCTCCCGGTGCAGATCTTCAGCAGGTACGCATCACCGAGCGGCGTGAAGCCTTGATCTGCCTGGGAGCCCACGATGCGGGGTGGCTGGGATCTGGGCCCAACAGAGCTTCGGGTGCCCAGGATCGTACCTATCGAGACTCAGGAATGGAGTGGATCACACCGACCCACGCCGGTCCAAGTCAGCAAGCACCCCCCGATAGTCTTGATCGGGCAAATCTGGAAGAGGTCATCGCTGATGTGATGGCCGCTGGTGTCCATCATCGTGCTGACCGGCTCGTATCCTACGATGCCCGCGGGGGCTACGGGCACCCCGACCATGTGGTCTGTCACCGCTCCACCTGTGAAGCTGCCGAAAGACTTGGGCTAGATTTCTTGGAGATCACCGCAGACCCAACCAGTTCCTCCCAGTGGTTTGACGAAAGCGGTAACCCCAGACTTCTCGATGCACATCGGAGCTATCGGTCACAGTTTTCGCTTGTTTCAGACATGGTCATCCACGTTGGTGGGCAGCGAGATCGTGTACTCTGGATGGGTGGCATTTCCATGGAAAGGCAATGTCGCCCAATCCAGTCTCATCACCATACTGAGGGAGAAGACCATGTCGGATAACGTTGAGCAGAGTTCAGGCGCTGACCAAGAGGGTTTGGCACCGGATGCCGGTGACGCTCTGAGTCTTGGGCCCACCCCGTGGACCCCAACCCAACCTGCACCGGAGTTCCTGGGTTTCCAGACTCCCGATCCGGGCTATACCCCCCAGCCTTCTCCAACCCCGAGTTATACCCCGCCGGCACCGTCTGTGCAGTACGCCGACCCTGCGCCGGTGTATCCGCCGATGCAAGCACCTACTCCGGGGTATTCCGTCTATGATCCTCAAACCGCGCAGGGTAACTATGCGATGCAGCCCTATCCTGCTACAGGTGCACCGGCTGCGACCTTCGTTCCGGGCCAAGTCGTACAAACCGAGTTCGGAACCTTTGTCGTTGGAACCAAGACCAAGCTCGTCGCTGGGATTTTGGGCATCCTGCTTGGCGGCTTCGGTGTCGGGCAGTTCTATCGCGGAAACGTCGGAATGGGTGTCGCTCAAATCCTCGCAACGGTTTTCACCTGCGGACTCGGTGTTTTCTGGGGACTCATCGAAGGAATCATGGTGTTGGTGGCCAAGCCCGGTGCGCCGTTGTCACTGGACTCAAACGGTCAGCTCATGGCGTAGCTTCTGTGCTCGTCGCAGAGTCGATCGTCGCTGATCCCACCACCCTCGTGCCGTCATAGATGACGGCTGTTTGACCCGGCGCGATGCCATAAGTTGCTGTGTCGAGGTTGATGGTCACCCCTGCATCGTCAACACTGATACGGGCCGGTATTTCATCGGCATGAGCCCTCAACTGCACCGCCGCGTGAAACTCTGATTGCGCTAGATGATCGGTCCAGACCGGGTTGATCCCTCGGATTTGCGTAACTTGTAGACTCGTTCTTGGCCCAACGATCACGGTGTTTGCGTGCGAATCAAGACCTACAACATACCGAGGCTGGCCATCGGTGGCTGGGCGGCCTAGTCGCAGGCCCTTACGCTGACCGATGGTGTACGTGAAAATCCCGCGATGGGAACCCAGTACCTGCCCATCCTCGCTGCGAATCTCACCGGGGCGATCCTCAATGTGGCGATGGAGATAATCAGCAGTACGGCCATCGCGGATGAAGCAAATATCCAGAGAATCCGGCTTATCAGCAACGGTGATTCCGCGTCTTGCAGCCTCAGCGCGTACTTCTTCTTTCGTGGAGTCGCCCAGCGGAAAGAAGCAACGCCGGAGGCGATCCTGGGTCAGGACACCCAGAACATAGCTTTGGTCCTTGTCCTTGTCAACTCCTCGATGGAGGTCGACATGGCCAGCGTCATTCGTTTCCAGGCGGGCATAATGGCCTGTCACAACTCCATCAAAACCCTGGGCGAGCGCTCGGTCAATAACCGCTGAAAACTTGATCTGCTCATTGCATCTCAAGCAAGGATTCGGTGTACGGCCCCTGGCGTACTCTGCGAGAAAATCTTCGACGACAATACGGCGGAAATCCGAAGAGAAATCCCAGACCTCGAACTCAATCCCCAGCCTTTGCGCGACTTCACGGGCGTCTGTGGCATTCGCCGAGGAGCCCCAGCCGTCTTGTCCGGTATTGTCAGGATCCAGCCACAGATGAACCGCTACAACCTCATGACCAGCCTCCAGCATTCGTGCCGCGGCCACAGCAGAATCCACACCCCCAGACAACCCCACAATCAGACGGCTCATAGTCACATCCCCCAACCGTACAGGTTTTCCCGCCACTGGTATGAAATGCAGCCTATTTGCGTACGAAAACCTGCGTTTAATGCCACGTGAGCAGTAATCTGGGGTTTGGCGGTCATGGGAATACATTCTGGCTCGTAGTAGGGTGGTATCACAAGTCCACATGGAGGTTATATGGCTCAAAGGATATTGTTCCTGTTTTCGGATACTGGGGGAGGACATCGAGCGGCTACCAATGCGATCATTGACGCGCTCAAACTTGAGTACCCACATGAGTTTGAGACCACGATGATTGACTTTCTTCGCTATTACTCGCCTCCTCCGCTGCAGTATTCTCCGGAGCTCTATCCACCCTTGTCCAAGATGAAGCCCATGTGGAAGGTCTCGTATGAGTCCATGAACGGTCCGCGGCGTGCGCGTGCGATGAACAGACTGTCGTACCCCTATCTGCGCAAGTCTGCTGAGAGACTGATCAAGGAGCATCCTGCCGATCTGATTGTGTCGGTCCACCCGCTGGCTAATTCAGTGATCCCGCGAGCTATGGGACGCAACCCGGTGCCTTTCGTGACCGTGGTCACCGACATGGTCACCACCCATGCTTTTTGGTATTCACCAGGGGCTGATCTGATTATCCTACCCACGCAACAGGCTAAGAATAGAGGGCTTCGCCTGGGTATCCCAGCCTCAAAGATGCAGGTTCTCGGGCAGCCGGTGTCGCCAGCCTTCGCCGAGACCCATGCTCCGAAAGAGGAGTTGAAACGCGGTCTTGGGTGGGAGGCTCCAGTCGTACTGCTGGTCGGCGGTGGTGACGGAATGGGACCTGTACGAAGGGTTGCACGGGCAATCAATAACTCCGAACTCCCCGTGAGTCTTGCAGTGATCTGCGGACGCAATGAGGAGTTATTCAAGGATGTTTCGGAATTGAAGTGGAAAATACCCCACCATGTCTATGGATTCACCTCGGAAATGCCGCGCTTCATGAAAGCGGCTGACATCTTCGTGACGAAGGCGGGACCAGGCTCAATATCAGAGGCATTCATCTGCGGGCTTCCGATCGTGATGTATGCTTGTCTCCCTGGGCAGGAAACGGGCAACGTCGATTATGTGCTGGACAGAAATGCTGGCATGTGGGCAGCGGACCCGGATTCCGTGGTCGAAGCAATACGATATCTAGTAGAAGACGAGACTGCTCGGATCGAGATGGCGCAGGCAAGTACGCAGCTTGCTCGTCCTCATGCTGCGCGGCAAATTGCACGCGCATTAGCGCAGCAACTCGGTAGGTAAATGTGAATTGCTTCGAATACGCGCTAGACGGTTGTGAAAGAGCGTCTAGGATAGAAAGGAAGGAGTACTGATGTCTGTCTTTTCATGTCTTGAGACCGCACCTCGGGACCCCATCATGGGGATGACCGAGGCATATATGGCCGATCCAGCGCCTGACAAGGTGAATCTTGGGGTCGGGGTATACCTCGACGAAACAGGCAAGATTCCCCTGATGATGTGTGTTCAGGCTGTTGAGCAGGATCTTGCAGCCACTCGCCGCCCTCACGGTTATCTGCCCATGAGCGGTATGGCTGGATACAATACCGTGGTTCAGGAGCTTGTTTTTGGGCCGAGTAGTTCGGCAGTTATCACTGGTCGTGTCGCCACCTTGCAGGCTGTTGCAGGAACCGGAGCACTGCGGGTTGGCGCTGGTTTGCTGGCGCTGGCATCACCGGATTCCAAGGTTTTGCTCTCGGATCCTTCCTGGGAAAACCATGACCTCGTGTTCACTCGGGCTGGGTTCACTACCGGTACCTATCGCTATTATGATGCCGCGACTCGCAGCGTCGATATCGAGGGGATGCTCGATGATTTGCGCGCCGCTGATCCGGGCACGATCGTGGTGATGCATGCAAGCTGCCACAACCCGACCGGCTGCGATTTGACCCACGATGAGTGGGACAGGGTCACCGAGGTTGTCCAAGAGCGTGAACTCGTACCTTTCATCGATATGGCTTACCAGGGTCTGTCCTTGAGCGTGATCCAAGATATGTATCCCATGACTGCTTTGGGAGAAGCAGGAGTGAACTTCTTAGTCGCGAATTCCTTCTCAAAGAACTTCGGATTGTACGGGGAGCGCGTTGGAGCCATTCACTTCGCAACCAGCGATTCGGCTGAGGCAACGCGGGTACTCTCGCAGGCAAAGATCGTCGTACGCTCGCTTTACTCGAACCCTCCGACCCAGGGTGCGGCAATCGTATCCACCATCTTGTCCAGCCGCGAACTGCGCGGAATTTGGGAAAAGGAACTGGGGGAGATGAGGGACCGCATTAAGAAGATGCGCGCGGTCTTCCGCTCCGGACTCGAAAATGCCGGGGTTACCCAAGATTTGAGTTACATCACCTCGCAAGCGGGATTGTTCTCGTACTCGGGGCTGACTGTTCCTCAGATGCAGCGTCTGCGCAACGAGTTCCATATCTATGGTCTGGACTCTGGCCGGTTGTGTGTTGCGGGCTTGAATGCGTTCAACATGGACCGTGTCATTGAGGCGGTCTCCGAGATCATGAAGTCCGAGTAACACCGGGCTCAAGGTGAAAAATAAGTCTGAGCACCGTTAGACTAGTAGACGCACAATCCCCGGTTGGTCTTCCGGCAGGGCCCGCCTGACTTTGAATCAGGATTAGCGAAGTAGGTTCGACTCCTACCCGGGGAACAAAGCATCGACGCGAGCACAGCTCGCATTTGCCGCAAGTGAACCCAGGACACAACCCCCCGGTCATCCTGCCGTCAGGCAGGACCCCCGGCAGCCAACCTAGGGTCTGTGGTAAAGCTTGTCTTCCCCAAATCCAAGAGTTGACCCCCGGTCATCCTGCCAAAGGCAGGACCCCCGGCAGCCAACGTAGGGTCTGTAGTAGGGATTTTCTTCCCCAAGTCCATACTCTGGCCGCCGGGGGTCCTGCCTGGCGGCAGGATGACCGGGGGAAGTTTGTTCTCCAATCATCAAAGGTAGATACCTCATTAGGTGAACCGAATCCAATCTTGGGGATAGAATGGTGCCGTCTAGCTCTGGCCCCCGACAGATGACTAACATCACTGCGTCGAGGGCTCCCAGAGTTTCGGTAGTACAGATTCGAAAGTGCGGTGTATGGTGGTGGACTTCGACTCGTCCGTTGCAGCAGTCATTCTTTTAGCAGCCGGTGCTGGTACGCGGATGAAATCATCCACATCCAAGCTCCTCCATATCCTGTGCGGGCGATCGCTGCTCTCGTGGTCACTCGCAGCAGCCGAGGGTGTGGCACCACAGAAACTCGTGGTGGTTGTCGGCCATGAGCGCGAACAGGTAGAAGCTCACCTCGATCAGATCGCACCCAATGTCACGCGGGTCGTTCAAGAAGAACAAAAAGGTACGGGACACGCCGTCAGCTGTGCCATGGAGAAACTGGCCGATGCGACCGGCGAAATTGTCGTCACCTATGGCGATGTACCTCTACTCACCGGTGAAACCCTGCGCCGTCTCCTAGCCGTTCATCGCCAAGAAAACAACGCCGTCACAGTGATGACATCCATCGTCGACGATCCCACCGGCTACGGAAGAATTCTGCGTACCGGCGGTGATGTCACCGGAATCGTCGAGCACCGAGACGCAGATGCCACACAGATAGCAATCCGAGAGATCAACTCCGGAATCTATGTTTTCGACGCTGAGATCCTCCGCGCCGGACTGGCCTCCCTCCAACCCGACAACGATCAGAATCAGTTATACCTCACCGACGTACTCGGCTTTGCGCGTACCCAAGGCAAGAAGGTGGGAGCTTACATCGAAGCCGACCACTGGCAGACCGAGGGTGTCAACGACCGCGCTCAGCTAGCCACCCTGGCAGCCGAGATGAACCGGAGAATCATCCGCCACTGGATGCGTCAGGGTGTCACAGTCATCGATCCATCGACCACCTGGGTTGAAGCCGGTGTGTCCATGGAACCGGATGTCGAGCTATGGCCAGGTACGATTCTGTGCGGCGCGACCTCCATTGCTGCCGGTGCAGTTATCGGGCCGGATACTCGTCTCACCGACGTTGAAGTAGGCCCAGGCGCTCAGATTCTTCGCTCGGAAGCCATTCTGTCGATGATCGGTGCCAAAGCAACGGTCGGCCCCTTCTCGTACCTTCGTGCCGGAACTCAGCTTGGGAGCAAGGGCAAGATCGGCGGCTTCGTCGAAACGAAGAATGCGATCATCGGAGATGGAGCCAAGGTGCCGCACCTGACCTATTGCGGGGATGCTGAAATTGGAGATGGTACGAATGTCGGCGCGGGAACGATATTCGCGAACTATGACGGAACGAACAAGCATCGTACGATCGTCGGCAAGAACGCCTTTGTCGGTTCGCAGAGCGTCCTTGTCGCACCTGTGAATATCGGTGACGATGCTTTCGTGGCGGCTGGGTCGACTCTGACCGGTGATGTGGGCGAGGGTGAACTTGCTGTTGCTCGCGGGCAGCAGAGAAATATCCCCGGCTGGGTCGAAACCTTCAGGGATCGTACCCGTGCGAAGAAAGCTGCCACAATCAACCCCACTCCGATACCACCAGCGGTGCAGGAGGGGGATGGGCCCCTGGAAGCAGGGGCTGACACCACGCCAACCTCAACCGAAAAGGAGTGATCGTGGCAGACCTGACCAAGAAGGATGTCAAGCACTTGATGCTTTTCGCGGGAAGGTCGCATCCACAGCTCGCGGCCCAGATCGCGACGCTGCTTGGTACCGAGCTCGTACCGTCGAGGACTGTCACCTATGCTAACTCTGAGATCTATGTCCGCTTTGAGGAGTCTGTTCGCGGGTGTGATGCCTTTATCATCCAGGCGCACACAGCACCGGTGAATGATTGGCTCATGGAGCAGCTCATCATGGTGGATGCTCTCAAACGGGCATCAGCCAAGCGCATCACTGTGGTAACGCCGTTCTATCCCTATGCCCGCCAGGACAAGAAACACGCTGGTCGTGAACCCATCTCGGCGCGCTTGATTGCCGACATGTATAAGGCCGCAGGTGCGACTCGTATCATGAGCGTGGATCTGCACGCAGCTCAGATTCAGGGTTTCTTTGATGGTCCTGTCGATCATCTCTACGGTCTGCCGATCCTGGCTGACTATGTGAAGAAGAACTACAGCCTCGACAACTTTGTTGTGGTGTCTCCGGATGCTGGGCGCGTGCGTACCTCAGACATGTGGTCAGATCGTCTGGGATGCCCCCTGGCGATTATCCACAAGCGCCGCGATCCGAATACGGCTCACTCGGTTGCTGTCCATGAGGTCGTCGGTGATGTTGAGGGCAAAACCTGTCTGCTGGTCGATGACATGATCGATACTGCTGGTACGATCTGCCTGGCGGCTGAAGCCCTGAAGGTCCATGGCGCTGGAAAGGTCATTGCTGCGGCGACTCACCCGGTCTTGTCGGGACCTGCTGCTGATCGTCTGAATCGTTCGGCCTTCGAGGAGATCATCGTCACGAATACCCTCCCGATTGATCCTAAGATCAAGATCGACAAGATGACCGTACTTTCGATCGCGCCGTTGCTGGCTAAGGCCATCAAAGAAGTCTTCCTCGACGGCTCAGTAGCCGCCCTGATGAACGAGCAGTAATTCTATTCTGCTAAGCCATAGAGACGGTCGCCGGCATCACCTAAACCGGGAACGATGTAGCCCACTTCGTTAAGACATGTGTCCACTGCGGCTACTACAAGGGTGAAGGGGATGTCGAGGTCCTTGGTTACCTCGCCGATATGGGCGATGCCCTCCGGCGCAGCCAGCAGGCAAATGGCCGTGATGTCGGTGGCTCCGCGGTTGCGCAGGAACTGCACCGTACCGGAGAGTGAACCTCCTGTGGCGAGCATTGGGTCGAGGACATAGCACTGACGCCCAGACAGGTCTTTGGGAAGCCGCTCAGCGTACGTGAAGGGTTCGAGGGTGGTCTCATCGCGTACCATCCCGACAAATCCGACCTCAGCAGAGGGGATCAGCCGGGTCATACCTTCGAGCATGCCAAGCCCAGCCCGCAGGATCGGTACGACCAAAGGACGCGGTTTTGAAAGCTTCACGCCGTGGGTGGCAGCGATCGGAGTAATGACCTCGGTCGGCTCGATTCGTACCTCCCGGGTGGCCTCATAAGCAAGCAAAGTCACCAGTTCTTCAACGAGCTGGCGGAAAGTGTGGGATTTGGTGGACTGATCTCGCAGATGGGTGAGTTTATGAGCCACCAAGGGGTGTTCGATAACGCGGAGTTTCACAATGCTAGCTTCCCACACTTCGATTCCCTTGGGAATCACAACACCTTCCCAAGAAGGGGAAACCTATAGAAATGTGAGCAAAAAAAAGGTAACGTGTTGTTAGGCTGGTCAATCGGTATTGTCCGATTTGTGCTGACCTGCGAAAGACCTGCAATGATAGGTAGTGCCGAAGGTGTGTTAGGAGAGAA
>WQYJ01000036.1 GCA_009781325.1 Propionibacteriaceae bacterium
AGGTTCATCATCGAGGCGATCTGGTTGATCGGCTGAGTGAACTGGCGGGAGTACTGGATGAAGGCCTGGACATTACCCAGCGAAATCTGCCCGGAGGCAACCCGCAAGCCACCCACAACGGCAATCACAACATAGCCGAGGTTCCCGATGAAACCCATGACCGGCATGATGATATTCGATAGGAACTGGGCGCCGAAGGCAGCTTCATAGAGCTGAGAATTCTCTTTCTCAAACTCACTCTCGACCTCAGCATGGCGGCCAAAGACCTTCACCAGAGCATGCCCGGTGTATGCCTCCTCGACCTGGCCGGTCAGGGCACCAGTGTGAGCCCACATCGCTGCGAACTTCTTCTGAGAGCGCTTGGCGATCTGCATCACCGCAATGATGGACACCGGAATAGTCACCACAGCCACCACGGTCAGAAGTGTAGAAATCGTGAGCATCATGATCAGCACGCCGATCACCATCAGCACCGATTGGATCACTTGTTGAAGGGTCTGCTGCAGAGACTGAGAGATGTTGTCGATGTCGTTGGTGACACGGCTGAGCAGTTCTCCGCGCGGTTGGTGATCAAAGTACGACAGGGGCAGGGTGTCGAGCTTGTTGGCGACCTGATTCCTCATCGCGAAGACAGTACGTTGGACGATTCCGTTAAGGATCCAACCCAGGATGATCACCACCGTGGCGGACACCACGTATAAACCGATGGCGAAGAAGATGACCGAGGCAAGAGCAGTGAAGTCCACACCTACACCAGGGATAAAGTCGATGGCCCTCAGCATGTCCATCATCTGCGGCGAGATGTCTGTGAGATCACTGCCGGACTGCTGACTGATGAAATCGAGCAGGGCAATAACATCATCCTTGGTGAGGTTATTGGGATCGCACTGCAGTTGGGCGCAGAGTTGGGGCAAAGCAGCTGCAAGCTTGGGGTCTTCCAGTGCTTTGCCAACGGTGAGACCGATCACACCGGAGAGGATGGTGTCGGTGGCACGGCCAAGAAGCTTAGGTGCATACACATTGAGAGACACACCAATGATCCCCATGATCAGGACAATCACTAACTTGAATCGTTCAGGCTTAAGATAACCCAGCAGCCTCTTCAAGCTGGGAATGAAGTTGATGGCCTTCTCTGCCGGAGCTCGTCCCATGCCGTGTCCCATGGGACCACGTCCACGGCGCTGCGGGCCGAACTGGGGACGCTCGTTGGCGACCTTCTCCTTTTTCTGGGAGGTCTTCTCACTCATGCCAGTGCCTCCTCTGCTGTCATCTGAGATTCAACAATCTCTTGGTATGTGGGACAACTGCTCAGCAGTTCTTCATGGGTTCCATCCCCGACGATCGTTCCTGAATCGAGTACGAGGATACGGTCGGCGTTGCGGATTGTGGAGACTCGCTGGGCGACAATCATGACCACTGCTTCTTCAGTCTCCTCTGCAAGAGCTGCTCGCAGCCGGGCATCAGTGGCGACATCGAGCGCAGAGAAGGAGTCATCGAAAACATAGATGGCTGGCTTCTTCACCAAGGCTCGGGCGATCGATAATCGCTGTCTTTGCCCGCCGGAGACGTTCGTACCTCCTTGGGCTATCGGCTCTTCCAGTTGGCCGGGCATCTCGGAAACGAAGTCCGCAGCCTGGGCCACTTCGAGCGCATGCCAGAGTTCCTCATCGGTGGCCTTAGGGTTGCCGTATCTCAAATTGGAGGCAACCGTACCAGAGAAGAGGAACGGCTTCTGCGGCACCAATCCGATCTTCGACCAGAGCACTTCCTCATCAAGATCCTTGATGTCAACTCCGGCGAGAGTCACCGAACCTTCGGTGGGGTCATAGAGCCGGGGCACGAGATTGATCAGGGTTGTCTTCCCTGCACCTGTAGCACCGATGATTGCTGTGGTTTGTCCGGGCTCCATGGTGAACGTGATCCCGGTGATCACAGGCTCAGCCGCACCGGCGTACCTAAAGTCCACATCGGAGAAGCAGACCTCCATTTTCCCGGACACTTCCTTCACAGGATTGGCAGCCGGTTCGACGGTGAGCCTCTGATCGAGAACAGCCATGATTCTCTCGGCACTGACCGCTGCGCGCGGGACCATGATGATCATCATCGCTGCCATCATCACTGACATGAGAATCTGCATCAGATAGGTAATAAACGCTGTCAACCCGCCGATCTCCATCTCAGCATTGTTGATCTGCTGAGCGCCGAACCACATCACTGCGACGGAGGACATGTTAAGGATGAACATCACCAAGGGGAACAAGGTCATCATCAGACGTCCAACCGAGACACCAACATCTTTGAGGTCTTGATTAGCTTTGTTGAACCGTACGGCTTCGTGAGGCTCGCGTACGAAGGCGCGGACAACGCGGATGCCGGTGATGTGCTCGCGCAGAACGCGGTTGATGGTGTCAATGCGGACCTGCATGGCGGCGAAGAGCGGACTCATCTTCATAATGACGAAGGCGGCGATGACCCCAAGTGCTACGACCGCAGCGAGGATGATCCAGGACAGCCCCCAACTCGTACGAATTGCCATGATGACGCCGCCGACCATAGTGATCGGCGCCGTAAAGATGATGATGCAGCTCATCAGGACAAGCATCTGCACCGCCTGAACATCATTGGTATTCCTCGTGATAAGCGAAGGAGCCCCGTACTTATTGACTTCACGCGACGAGAATGACAGCACCTTCTGAAACAGAGCCCCGCGTGCGTCACGCCCAAAGGACATCGCCAGCCGCGCCCCGAAGTATACTGCCAATACCTGGCAAATCCCCTGGGCCAAAGCAATGGCGAGCATGTAACCGCCGTTGACAAGGATGTAGGTGGTGTCGCCCTTGAGGACGCCGTTATTGATGATGTCGGCGTTGAGACGAGGCATTTCCAATCCGGCGATCGTGGCCCCGAACTGCAGCAGGATCACCACAGTCAGCCACAAGGCGTACGGTTTGATGAATCGAAAGACCATTCGATTCAGGGGGTTCTTGAACATTAGATTCCCTTCCCGGTGAGTGCCCGCAAAGTGAGGGCTACCGTGTCGCCAAAACCAGAGTCTGGAAAAGATGACTTCACAATAAGTGAGGCCAGTCCGAGCGTCAATATGTATCGTGCTGCTGTGGAGAGGTCAGTGAGCAGTTCGGATTCGTTGCACGACAGAGTTCCCTCGATAGCGCCAGCCAGAGCAGCCGAATGAGTGGTGAACTGATGGTGAGGACGACGCGCTTTGGTCTGCTCGGAGAGCATGAGATTTTTGCCTCTCATCGACACCATAAAGGTGTGAGCGCGTAGTGCAGACTCCTGCACGATCTCCATGATTTGGCCCAACTTGTCTGCCAGCGGCAATGCACACTCGATGGCCTCAATGCGCTCTATCAGGTCTGCTGGGTTCATATAGGACTCGATGGCTGCGTAAAGAAGCTCTTCTTTCGTGGCAAACACGCGGAAGATCGTACCCTCAGCTATCCCAGCCGCATCAGCAATTTTCCTTGTCGATATCGCAAAACCCTCTTGCTCGAGAAGAGGTACGGTCGCCGCAATAATCTCGCGTCGGCGTTCCTCCACGGATCTGGGTTGGGCTCGAGTCACAAGGAGTAAGTCTAGTGAGTGAGTACTCACTCAGGCAAATAGGCAGAGAACTACAGATTCAGATTTGTACTAGTGTGGGTGCATGTACCCACGGGTATCGTTGGCAAGCGGCCGCGCTGTTGCGGCTGTCGTCGTGCTGTTTGCGTACAACGGATTAGTGCTCGGAGTTTATGCCGCATCGATTCCGCTGCTGCGCGACAAGATCGGACTAGACGCTATCCGCATGGCGATCCTCTTCGTACTAACCGGTGTTGCCGCAGTGACAACCATGCAGTTCTCAGGAAGGATTGCCGACAAACACGGCGCCCGCCGAGTGTGCCTAGCCATGATCGCACCGATGATTCTCGCAGCTATCGGGTACGCCCTTGTCCCCACCTATCCCCTCCTGCTCATCACCGGGATCTTCCTCGGCATCGGCAACGGAGGCATCGATGTAGCCATGAACGCCCTAGCCGTTCAAGTGGAACGCCGCCGACTTACACCTGTCACTCCGCGAGACGCCAAGACCCCCGCCGTGCCCATCATGAGCTTCTTCCATGGGATGTGGGCTGTTGGGTCACTGGCCGGCAGTCTTGGGGTTTCTGTTGTCGGTACGGTTGTTGGGCGCAGTCCTCACGCGACGCTTGCGGTGTGCGCGCTGACGGCGGCTGGGCTTGGGGTCGTCGTACTAGGAATCGCCTTTGCCATCACCCCAGAGACGCAGACACTCACCCACACCAAGGATGGCCAGAAGTCTGAAATCCCGCGCGCGGCCTACCTCATGGGACTCATGGCGATCGCCTTCGGTTTAGGGGAAGGTACCGCCTCCGATTGGGCTGGCGCTCACGTCCAGATGATCGCGAGCGTCGATCCCCGTACTGCTGCTTGGGCAGTGACCGCCATGATGGCCTGCATGGTGATCATCCGGCTCACCGGAGACCGCCTTGTTGCCCGCCTCGGCCGACGCAGACTCGTACGACTAGGCGGGGTGGTAGCTGCCATCGGCTATCTCACCCTCGCCTTCGCAACCGGTTTCCCCATCCTCATCGCAGGCTGGGCAGTGGTCGGCCTAGGAATGGGGGTCATCGCCCCGCAGGTCTACGCCAGTGCCGGTCACCTCGCCGGGGGGCGGGGATTGGCTGTGGTCGTCAGTTTCGGCTACACCACCTTCCTCGTCGGACCAGCCATCATCGGCACCCTCGCCCACTTCATCGGCATCGGCTACACCATGGCTCTGCCGGGGGTTCTGCTCTTGGGTCTCGTGGCACTGGTCCCAGTGGCGCTGAAAGACGACTACCTTCGGGCTAAGCCCGAATCCACCGATCGCTGCCGCAACGAGCGGCACTAGATGAGTGCGCTGGCAAGGCGTCCATCGCTTCAGGCAGGCTGGACGCCTGCCGAGCGGTGGCAACGCAGCCAGCGTGCTCAGCTAGGGACGCGTAGTAGGCATGGATCGGTGGCTTCGGGCTAAGCTGGACTCATGAGTCAACGGGTTTCTCTGCAAGGTCCTCGCGCACTTGCTGGCTTACTGACTCTGTTTTCTTACCATGGGGTGATCATCGGAGTCTGCACCGCCTCCATTGCTCTGATCCGCGACCGACTCGGCCTCGACACCATTCAAATCGCTGGGCTCTTTGTCACCATCGGGGTTGTTGCTGTGACAACAATGCAGTTTGCCGCGCGCATCACTGATAAGTACGGAGCCCGCTGGGTTTGCTTGGTCATGATTCTCCCGCTCATGGCCGCTGCGACTGGGTACGGCCTCGCCTCCACCTTCGGTCTTTTGCTGGTGGCAGGAGCCCTGCTGGGAATGGGTAACGCCGGACTGGACGTGTCGATGAACTCTCTGGCCGTTCAGGTTGAAAGACACCGCCTGCACCCGACGCCAGATTCCGTGGCTGAGAAAAAGGGTCCGATCATGTCCTTCCTGCATGGAATTTGGGCCATTGGGGCATTCCTGGGGAGTCTGGGTGTCTCCTTGACAGGTACGGCAGGGGGATTGAGTCCCCTCCAGACCCTGCGAGTCAGTACGGCAGCAGCCGCTGGATTAGGCATCATTATTTGGGTTGTCGCCTTCATTGTTGTCCCGCAAACAGAGCCAATCATCCACACCACATCGACCGGCGAGAAGACTCCGATCCCTCGGGCTGCCTTCCTGATGGGGATCATGGCACTGTGCTTCGGCATTGGTGGCAGTTCCACATGGACCGGTCCGCATGTCCAAACAGTCGCGCACGTCGATCCCCGTACTGCCGTCTGGGCTGTCACAGCGGTCACAGCCTGCCAGGTGATCGTACGCCTGAGCGGTGACCGCCTTGTCACCCTATTCGGACGACGTGCAGTGATTCGTACCGGCGGGGTGATCGCATCTATCGGATTCCTCACCGCAGCTTTCGCTACCCCATTCCCGGTCCTGATCGCAGCATGGGCGATGGTCGGTCTTGGGACAGGGGTGATTGCTCCGCAGGTTTATGCCAGCGCAGGTCACTTGGGCGGCGCCCGATGTCTTGCGGTCGTTGCCAGCTTCTCACAAATGGCCTTCTTGATCGGCCCTGCCATCATTGGAGTCCTCGCCCACTTCACCGGACTTGGCCATGCCATGGTCCTTCCCGGTCTCCTTCTCATTGTTGCCGTCACACTGGTGGGAATCGCCATCAAGAACGACTATTCTCAGACTCCCGGGACCCCGAAAACCCCGCCCCCGGTCATCCTGCCGCAGGCAGGACCCCCGGAAGCCACCGTAAAGAGTCAAGACAGGCAGTCTGGGCCGAGTCCCTAGTTCGGCTGCCGGGGGTCCTGCCTGACGGCAGGATGACCGGGGGGTAGGACCGCCACTATCACACGCTGTGAGCCGCACCGGGTCAACATGATGACAAGACAACACCCCCAAAACCCCCACCCCCGGGGGTCCTGCCTGACGGCAGGATGACCGGGGATGGGGACGCCATTGTCGCGCGCTGTCATTGAAGTGTCCTAAGGTGCTATTGTCATGAGCAGAACGAAAGGACGCCCGATGGATACCGAGATCCTCCTCATTGGGGAGGCCCTCATTGATATTGTGCGCCGTCCTGATCGTGACCCTCAGTTTTGCCCGGGAGGAAGTCCGCTCAACGTCGCAATTGGGTTGGGACGACTGGGACATCATCCAGTCCTAGCCACCTGGTTCGGCGCCGATGAGTACGGGCGGGTCATCGCCTCTCATTGCGCGGCGTCGAACGTCCAGGTTCTCCTGGGATCCGACCAGGCTCCTCACACTCCAACCGCCGATGCCCGCCTTGACGAGGCCGGTCACGCTCAATACGTCTTCGACATTGACTCGCAGATGCCGGCAATACCTGATTCTCTGACTCCCAGCGTCATCCACACAGGTTCACTGGGCGCACTCGTACCTCCCGGAGCACATGATGTCCTGGCTTATATTGAAGCCAAACAGGGAACCGCGTTCATCACCTTCGATCCCAATTGCCGCCCTTCAGTGATGGGAGACCCGGCACAGGTCCTAGGGATGGTTGAGAGATATGTGGCAGCCTCCAATCTGGTCAAGGTCTCCGACGAGGACCTCGCCTGGCTCTACCCCAGCATGGTCACCGATGAAGTCCTATTGGCACAGGCACGTACCTGGGCGCAGTCGGGGCCACAAGTTGTCGTTGTCACACGCGGGCGGCGCGGGGCTATAGCGGTCACCGCAGAAGCGGACTTCGCCGTACCTGCAGATACCTCTCACATCGTTGTGGACACTGTGGGCGCCGGTGATTCCTTCATGGCCGGGCTTCTCCATGGAGTCCTGACCCATGGGTACGCCCAACAGGTGGAAGGATTGGGGAAGAACCTTGAGGATCTGGCGGTAATCTTGACTCAAGCAGCAGCCATTTCGGGTGTGACGATTTCACGCGCTGGAGCGAACCCACCTTGGCTTTCTGAGTTGGAGTAGACATGATCGAAGCAGACCACAGCCATCAGCTTCTTGACTTTGCTCTGGGTTCGGTCTGCAAAGAAGGCGGATTCGGATGGCTGGATAAGTACGGCCATGTCGACCGGTCTGGGAATCGTCCCTTGTGGATCAACTGCCGCATGACCCATGTTGCGGCCATTGGCACCCTGCTCGCCCACGAGGGCAGCCCGGCGATGCTCGATCATGGAGTCGAGGCGCTTAGTACGCTCTTCGTCGATGATCAGTACGGCGGGTGGTACGAGTGCCTGGGGTGGGATGGTGAACCCACCGATGACACCAAGGCAGCCTACTCACACGCTTTTGTGATCCTGGCCTTTTCCAGCGCTGCTGTTGCCGGTTCTTCCCAGGCTCGTGATCTGCTGGTGCAAGCTCTGCGAGTCTCGAATAACCGCTTTTGGGATGACGATTCTGAGATGGTGGTCGATCAGTGGGACCGCAGCTTCCACCAACTGGACACCTACCGCGGAGTGAACGCCAACATGCACACGGTGGAGGCTTATTTGGCTGCGGCAGATGCTCTCGACTTCCTCGGTGAGTCTGGCAGTACGCCGTTCTCCCCCGCCCTGCTGCGCGACCGTGCCCTGGCGATCACTGATCGTGTGATCAACCGGGAGGCCCGCAGCAATAACTGGCGTATCCCTGAGCACTACAACTCACGCTGGATGCCCAAGTTGGACTACAACCGCGATATACCCGCTGATCCCTTCCGTCCTTTCGGGGCTACTATCGGTCATGGTTTGGAGTGGGCGAGGCTCGCTCTGCAGTTGCACGCCAGCCTGGGTGATCCTCCCAGTTGGCTGCCTGAAGCAGCCCGAGCACTCTATGACCGGGCAGTACTCGAAGGCTGGGCGGTTGATGGGCCTGCTGGATTTGTTTACACCACCGATTGGGAGGGCCAGCCGGTCGTACACGAACGCATGCACTGGGTCCTCGCCGAGGCTATCGGCGCCAGCGCAGCGATCGGAAAAGCCGGGCTCGGGGACACCCAAGCCGACCTCGATCGTTGGTGGGCATACGCCGACGATTTCCTCATCGACCACACCCGCGGGTCGTGGTACCACGAGTTAAATCAGCGAAACCGCCCCGCATCCTCAGTATGGTCAGGCAAGCCCGATATCTACCACGCCCTCCAGGCCACACTCCTAGAGAACCTCCCCTTGAGCCCTGCTATCGTCCCTGCCTTGGCCGCCAGCCGAGTCTAGGGTGTAGGTGATCCAGGCATAGCTGCTCTGGTCTCGGCAGGTTTGCGACATGAAGGTGTGAACCTCATCGCGCAAAGTCTTTTTCGGGTCTTGTGAATCCTCCCAGAATGCCGGCTTAATCGGATCAGAGACGGTGATTGTCAGCCGAGGTTTTCTCTTTTTCAGCCACCGACGCTGGCGGTAGGTCACAACATAAGCCACCGTCGTCGCTTCGGTTCGTACAGGATAGGTAAACGAGAAGTCATTGTAATCGCGGATTCCATTGAAATATGGCCACAGATGAGTTTCAGGAAGAATGGCGACAGGACAGTGATGGTGAACTGCTTCTCCGAGCGCCTTACGAAAAGCAAGCTTGCCTTCTTCGGTCGAGTTGAGGGGGATACCGCCAACCATCGGAACAACATGGCGAGCTAGCGGAACCGAGAATGCTGTCGGACCAGCGACCACATAGGCTCGCCTGGGAAAAGCCAGGAGATAGGGGATGAAAACATCCGTCCAGTGGGAGTGATTGCCATAGAGATAACAACCACCTGTCGCGCGAACAACCGATCGATTGATGAACTTCATTCCATAAGCCCGCGAGACGACAAAGACCGGAATCGGCGCTATAACGTAGTAGAAAAACCCCGAGATGATATGCCACCAGAGGTTGGGGCGATGATAGGGATAAGTTTCATCAATGACCCGCTCAGCAATAACACGAGGGGCCGTACTGAGGTTTTCCTCGTGGCTGGAAACGACCTGTATTCGTTTCTTGTGTTTCTTATGCTTCTTCTTTGACATCAGGTACAACTCTCGGTCAGGGACATCAGCCGCTGCGCCGACAAGATTCTGCGAAGATCGGTCTCTGCCTCGTGTTGGTTGCCTCTCCCACTGAGGAATGGGCTAGCCTCATACTATCGCGGCAGCGATACAGTGGGATGTGTTGTGCGCCGCCGACTTAGGCAAGGAGGCTTGCATGGTTGAATCATTGGTCCAACTGCGTGATGTCCGCAAGAGTTACGGACACACAGAAGTCATACACGGCATTGACCTGGACGTGCCAGCAGGCCAGATCACTGGCTTACTCGGCCCGTCCGGACATGGGAAAACAACCCTGGTGAGTCTGGTTGTCGGCGCTCTGAGAGCTACCTCGGGAACGATCACGGTTCTCGGTGAAGAGGCTCCCCCACGCAAGGTGAAACCCCAGATTGGGTATATGCCTCAGGCAGATGCTCTCTATGAGGATCTGACTGCTCTGGAGAACCTGCGCTATTTCGGTTCTCTTTACGGGATGAGCTCCAAGGACATGGATCCAGCCATTGACAAGGTTCTTGACCTAGTCAGCCTGGAAAAAGAGCGGGGCCGCAAAACTGTTCAGGCATTCTCCGGTGGCATGAAGCGACGGCTGTCTTTGGCTATAGCCCTGCTGCACTCCCCTCGACTGCTGGTGCTTGATGAACCCACCGTCGGCCTCGACCCGGTTCACCGAGTCAAACTGTGGACGGCTTTTCGGGACCTAGCACAATCCGGAAGTACGCTGCTGCTCACCACGCACGTCATGGATGAAGCCGCCAACTGCGATGACATCATCCTGATCCACGATGGTCAGGTGATCGCCCGTGGCGCACCTGCCGATGTCATTGCACAGTCAGGTAAGACCAACTTGGAGGAAGCCTTCCTTGATTTCGAGGAAAAGGCGGTGGCTGATGCTCCGCCCGTACTAGACAAGAAGAAGAGGGGGTTCCATCGTGCGTAACGTTGTAGCGCAAGCCAAGCGAATTTGGCAGCAGTTCTCTCACGATCCGCGCACTGTGGTGATGTTCATCATCGTTCCGATTCTTGTGTTGTGGCTCTTCGATGCCATGCTCGGTACTACCGCTCCTGATCCTAAGCTGGCTTTGGTTGATTGTCCTGCTCCGTTGGTGACGGCTCTGAGTGAGACTGCAGATGTGTCAGAGGTTTCTTTGAGTGAAGCAGAAATCCAGCTCGCTAATCGCGAGATTGATGCCATTGTCACCCTGGATGGGAAGACTCTGGTGGTCGAGGTTGAAGGGACGAATGCGTCCACGACGGCGCGTACTCTTGCAGCTATTCAATCCGGGTTGAAAACCATGGCGGCTGGTCAACAGGGCTCCCTGCCGGAACTAGAGGTCACCTATCTTCATGGTTCATCGAAGTGGACGAGCTTCGACTATCTAGGCCCTGTGTTCATCGGTATCTTTATCTTCATCTTCGTCTTTATCACCGCTGGGATGTCGCTGGTGACTGAGCGTACTGGAGGTACGATGGAGCGCTTGTTGGTGACTCCAATCAAGTCCTGGCAACTCGTCGCAGGGTACTGCTTGGGCTTTGGGGTGGTGACTATTGTTCAAGCCGGCATTGTCCTGTGGGCAACCATCTCGTTGATAGGTTTCCCCAATGAGGGCAATATCGCCTTGGTGATTCTGACGACCTTCTCTCTGGCGATGGTGTCGATGACTCTTGGCTTGCTTGTTTCGGGATTGGCCCGTACTGCCTTCCAGGTTATTCAGTTGATGCTTCTTCTGGTCATTCCGCAGGTTTTGTTGTCGGGAATCTTTGATCTGACGAACGCACCGGCATGGATGGGTGTGCTGAGTCTGTGTTTCCCCATTCGGCACGGAGCAGATGCTCTGCGCGGGGTCATGCTCCGCGGTGCAGACTTATCCCAGATTGGAGGCTCACTAGCCATTCTGTGGGGATTCATCATTGCATTCTTTGTGCTTGCCTCACTCAGTTTCAAGGCTCGCCGTACGCGATAGTCTCGACCTGTAGTTGATGTAACCGCATTAGGCACACCAGCGGCATTGTGGCTGCCTACTGGTCACTGATAGAATTTTTCGCACGCGTGCGCTCCGTACTCTAGGTCGTCAGTCGAGCAAAGAAATGGGAGGAGTGATGGAACAAACCCCGGAATCGTCTGGTGTTTTCTTCCACCATGGAATTATAGAGACTGATACCCGCCTTTTTGAACTTGTTAAAGGCGGAGACCGCGCTGCCATCACAAAAATCTGGAACCGCTACTACACTGCCGCGTATGTGGCAGCATCTGTTCGTGCGGCCAAGGCAGCCCAACCGGATAAGATCGTCGCCAATGGTTTCCGAAAGGCCATCATGGCATCCAAGGGCAAGGATGCCACCATTGATAGTTTCCTGACTATGTGGTTCCGCCTCGTTGGACCAGCTAAGCCTCCCGAAATCCCTCACCGCGCCGTGGTGTGGGCTTTCTATGCTCTGCCTCAACGCAGCCGAACGATCGTCTGGTATCAGAACGTTGAGGGTTATTCATCTGAAGAATTGATGACCGCACTGGGTATGGGTCCAGACAAAGCCGCCATCATCATCAAGCAGGCTAATAACCAGTTCAGCGATCATGTCTCCCTGGCTGCCGGGCAATTGGGTTTGAACTCAGAGTTGTCGCTATTCCAGAATCCAGCTTGGAAGAAGAGTGCCCTGATTGCTGGTCTTCTCCATTCAAGTACGGCAGTGGTAGAGGAACTGGGACCGCGTCTTGAGACTGAGTTTGTCATTGCACCGCCTCTTGCGCCTCAAATGACGAAGTCCAAGGCCGTTGAGGCAGCAGTCGACGACGCCAAGTTCGGTTTCAGCAGCCGACTGATTGCGATCAGAGGCTGGTGGGGAGATCTCTCCCTGGTGACGCGAATCGTCCCCGTGGTAGCAGTAGCATTCTTCATCGTCCTCGTTGGCGGTATTGGTCTGATGAGTTGGAGGGACTCATGGGCGGATCAGAATAACCCTCCTGTGGACTGGAACACGAACTACACCATGACGCCGCCGAGTGTTACCACGGATAGTCCGACACCGACGTTGGAGCCCACGCCGACTCCAACTCCGACTGTACTTCCGCCTACACCCACACCAACGACCGCGGAACCGCCGACGTATGATCCTCCTACTCCGGCTCCACAGACATATCGGCCACCGAATCCGCCAACCAGCAAACCACCGACCAGCAAGCCCCCGGTGACAACCAAGCCGCCGGTGCCGCCCACTCCTCCAACGCCAACGCCGACCGAAGAGCCGCCCACGGAAGAACCAACACCAACCGAAGAGCCAACACCAACCGAAGAGCCAACACAAACGGTGGAGCCAACCATTTATTCCACGCTAGGCAACGAAGTCTAAGCCTTCCGTCGTACGTCCCCATCACCCTTACCAGAACCCAACCCCGGTCATCCCGCCAAAGGCGGGACCCCCGGAAGCCAATCTAAGGACTTGGGAAAAGATCTACACTCAGACCCTACGTCGGCTGCCAGGGGTCCTGCCTGGCGGCAGGATGACCGGCGAAACCCACTGGAATATGACAAAAAGGACTGGCCCCTTTGTCACGTTCGTGTCGGTGCTGTTGTGGTGGTGGGCCTTTCCCCCCCTGCTCCCGCGAACCCCCCCAGGGGGGTTCTTGGGTTTGATCAGGTGCTCAGGTTATTGCTGTTGTTGCGCTCGTGGTGAGAGTTCACCTGGATGCTGATACGTCGCTGGGTGTCTGGGTTGGTGGTTGGGTTTGCTGCATCTCGGATGCGGATGGGTTGATCGGTTCGGCTTCTGCGCACTCCTAGGGTGGGTGGTGAATCTGCTGGTGGTGCGGGATGCTGCGGGCGGGTTCTGCTGATGTTCGGGGATGCTGCGGTGAGTTTTGCTGGTGCCGGGGGATGCTGCGGTGGGTTTTGGTGGGCGAATCAGTGGCAAAACAGTGCATCCACATTGTGGCGGTGGGTTTTGTCACCATCCAGCGACAAAACCCACCACAATGCGGAGGATGGGGGCAGA
>WQYJ01000037.1 GCA_009781325.1 Propionibacteriaceae bacterium
ATCAACAACCGTCCACTGAAATGCTTAGGCTGGTACACCCCAGCAGAAGCCTTCAACCACCAACTAGAATTACTGGCAAACGTCACTGTTGCACTTCCAAATTGAATTCGGCCCACCCGGTCATCCTGCCGCCAGGCAGGACCCCCGGCAGCCGATGTTTGGACTTGGGCAAGGACCTACCCCTAGACCCTACGTCGGCTGCCGGAGGTCCTGCCTGGCGGCAGGATGACCAGAGGGTACGACGGTCACATCAGCAAACTTTTTCAGGAGCTACAGCAAATCGGTGTCGAACGCAGCAATAGTCTGTGTATGACACTCTTAATGAATTCCTTACACAAAAGTAAGATACATCGTACGTCTGTAAGGAGTGCTATGGTGACGGCAACTATGACCAGCAAAGGACAGATCACTATTCCTGCACAGATTCGGGCACGATTCAATCTTCAGCCCGGAGACCAATTGGACTTCTGGGAAGATGAAACGTCATCCCTACGATTGACCCCTCGCACTCGAAGGATCGAAGACTTCTTCGGAATTTTTCCGTATGACGGTCCCCCGCTGGCAATCGAAGACTTCGATAGTGTCATCGCGGATGCCGTTGTTGAAGACTGGCTGTCACAATGATTGGGCTAGATGCAAATGTCCTGGTTCGCTATCTAATGGCTGACGAACCTCACCAAGGCGAACAAGCCCGTGCTGCTCTTGAATCTCTCACCACTGAAGATCCCGGATACGTCAATCTGGCTGTTTTGCTGGAAACGATGTGGGTCCTCAAACGTTATTTCCGCGTGTCTGGAGAGTCCATAGTGTCGACAGTCGCTGGGCTGCTCGAAGTGCCAACCTTGAAGTTTCAATGCGATGACGATATACGACAGGCAGTTCGAATCAGTCAACAATTCGGACACGAACTGCCGGACTGCTTGATTGCCCGCCTCAACACCAGCGCGGGATGCACGAAAACAGTGACTTTTGATCGCCGTGTAACACGGCTGCCAACTATGACCCTGATCGACGACTCCTCATAATCTGTGACCTAGACCTCCATCCGTGAAAGAATAGGTGAGTTCAATGAGGAAGGGTAGGTCATGGCAGCAGAACACTCCTTTGATATTGTCAGCAAGGTTAACCACCAAGAGGTCGACAATGCGATTAATCAGGCGGCTAAAGAGGTTGGCCAGCGTTTTGATTTCAAAGACACACAAACCACGGTGAAGTGGTCTGGGGAAAACATCGAAATCGAGTCCAGTACCGAAGAACGCGCGAAAGCAGCTCTGGACGTACTTGAGTCGAAGTTGGTACGCCGCGGAGTCTCGCTGAAGTCTCTGGTTCCTTCCGATCCGCGCATTTCAGGCAAACGTGCGCATATCACCTGTGTTCTCAAGCATGGGATTTCCCAGGAGGGTGCCAAGAAGGTCACCAAGCTTATTCGCGATGAGGGACCGAAGTCGGTGCGTACTCAGATTCAAGGTGATGAAGTACGAGTGACCTCGAAGTCCTTAGATGATCTTCAGGAGGTCCAGGCGATGGTCAAAGAGGCCGACTTTGATTTCGCGGTCCAGTATGTGAACTACCGATGAAGCTCACCACCTTTAACGTCAACGGGATTCGGGCAGCCGAACGCCGAGGATTTCGGCCGTGGCTGGAAGCCAGTGCACCGGATGTCCTAGCTCTCCAGGAAGTACGCTGCCCTGTGCCGCAACTCCCCGAAGGTATTTTTGACGGCTTCCATCTCGCCTATGATTCCGGTGAACTCGCGGGGCGCAACGGTGTGGCTCTTGTGTCGAAGGTTGAACCTAGTGATGTCCGCGTTGGGCTGAATAACGACGATGAGTTCTCCCATGAGGGCCGCTATATTGAAGCCGATTACACTATCGGCGGCACTGAGATCACCGTGGGGTCCCTCTATCTTCCCAAGGGAGCAGTCCCCCAGGACTCCGAGGCAGCCAAGGCTAAGTTCGAGCGCAAAATGAGGTTCTGTGAAACTCTGGAAGCCCACCTGAGAGCCTCCCATGACACCGCGATTTCTCGGGGGCGGGCGTACACAGTTCTTGGTGACTACAACATTGCCCGCACACCGCAGGACCTCTACAACAATCATTCGAAGAAACCTCTCGACGGCTACCTGCCCGAGGAGCGTGAATGGCTGACACAGACCCTAGAAACTTCAGGGCTCACCGATGTCGTACGCAGCCTCCATCCCGATGACCAAGGCCCGTACTCATGGTGGAGTTGGCGCGGAGGATCCTGGCAGCGAGGGTACGGCTGGCGCATCGACTACCATCTGACCAGTCCTGCCTTGGCCCAGCGTGCAACCTTCGGGGACACCGACAAACCAGAAACCTACGAATCACGGATCTCCGATCACGCAGCGGTCGTGGTCGAGTACGACTAACAGCGAGGACGCATTGGGGTTATGAGTCTGTTTTCGGCGCTGTTTTACGTCACGCTTATTACTGCGATAGGTGGTTTTCTTGTTTTCTGCTTCACACGCCAGATTGCGGTGAAGGGTGTCGCAGCAGTGATGACGATCATCTGGGTAGTCCTGCTCGTGGTCTCATCCTTCATGGCAACAATCCTGACCAGAACCCTAGGGACCTCACCGTACCGACTCATCATCCTGGGCGCTTCGACCGGCTTAGCTGTGGTGTTCTATCTCTGCCTAGGCTTGGCTGTGGTCAGCGCAGTCAACCTCATCTGGTGGCTCAGAACACGACAGACGGACCCTCGCCGCTCCAATCGGCTTGGTGTTGTTCGCCTGCTGACTGTCATCGTGTTAGTGCTGAGCCTAGTCACCACAGGGTACGGCTTCGCCCGGGCTGCTAAGCCTGAGGTCAATGACATTGAACTGAGTTTCGATGGCCTTCCTTCCAGCTTCGATGGGATGAAGATAGCGCTGATTGCTGATCTGCACATCGGAGTGGCAACGAGGAACTCTTTCCTGCCCATGGTCGTCAATCAGGTCAATGCTGCTGCACCAGATTTGATTATCATCGCTGGTGATCTGGTCAATGGTTCCGTGAGTGATCTGGGTGACACCATGTCGATTCTGGCGCAGCTCAGTGCCCCGTACGGGGTGGTCGTCACCATTGGCAACCATGAACTCCATTCAGGTGCCGAACAGTGGATCACCTATTTTCGTTCCCTGGGGTTGCGGGTATTAGTCAATCAAGGAATCCTGTTGACCAGCGGTACTGACTCCATTGAGATCCTAGGAATCAACGATAATCAAGGTACGGGTAACCTCGCCCCCGACCTCCCCACTGCTTATCAACGCGTCAATGGTTCACTGGGGCCATCCGATGCCTTTCAGATTCTCGTCGCCCACAAACCAGGCCAACTCTTCGACGACGACAAGCTGGTCTCCCGATGGGGAATCGACCTTCAACTATCTGGTCACACCCACGGCGGACAACTCTTCCCCTTCCATCTAGCCACCTACCTCCAACAGCATGTCGTCGCCGGTGTCCATGAGTTTGACGGTGTCACCCTCGTCACAACCCGCGGAATCGGAACCTGGGGACCACCCGTCCGAGTCCTCGCCGACCCCGAGATCCCGATCATCACCCTTCACCGCTCAGGGCATGTGCAGGAGAAACCTGAAGTCGGCTGATTCGGGATTAGTCACTCACCGAAAGCAGCTAGGACTTCAACACGGGTGACTTCTTCGATCCGAGAATGAGTCCACTTTGGGGAGAAATCCTTGTCGACGAGCTGGGCTCGTACTCCTTCGAGGAAGTCTGGTTGTACGGTGAAGAAGGCGCCGAGGTGAAGGTCTTGGGCGAAGACTTCTTCGAGGGTCATAGTTGCTGCGCGGCGCAGGGCTTCGAGTGTCACCACGACCGATAGTGGTGAGCGTGCCCGGATTTCGCGTGCGGTTCTTTGAGCTTCTTCGAGGTCGCTGCTTTCAAGGTTGTCCAAGATCTCGGCGATGTCGTTGCCAGCAAAGGCTTCACTCATCCAGGCAAAGGGGCTCTCCACTACTGTGACTCCATCATCAGTTTTGCGTCTCATGGAGCCGAAGGCGTAGCCGCGTGCCAAGGGAGCTTCCTGAACAGGATCAGGTTTTTCATCAACGATGAAGTCCGCAAGGTTCATACCCAGCGCATCTCTGCCTGTGATGGTGAGCCCGGATAAGGCCATGTACGTACCCACCTCATCGGGCAGACCAGCCAAGTGGTAACACACCCCCACATCCGGCCACAGCCCTATGATCGTCTCTGGCATGGCTAGTTTCGTCGTAGGAGCCACAACCCGGCGAGACCCGTGGATAGAGATTCCCATCCCTCCGCCCATGACGATCCCATGCATCTGCGCGGTGTACGGCTTGGGGTAAGTGGCAATCAAGTGATCGAGCCGATACTCCCGAGCCAGATAATCATTAGGATCGCCAGTTCCATCAAGAATCATCTGACGCAATTCACGCACATCCGCCCCGGCGCAGAATCCACGCCCAGCACCGCTGATGATGACTTCATCGATACGATCATCAACCGCCCAGTCTTCAAGGACCTCGGTCAACCGATCAATCATCGAAGAGGACAGAGCATTGATCGCCTCAGGCCGATTCAGCAGGATCATTCCCAGACGATTCTCGACGCGAACATCAATCTGGCTCATCTTTGATCCCCTCCTCTTCGAATACGCTTAGGCCGCCTTTGCTTGTGAAATCTTGGGGAGCATGTTCACAGGTGCGTCGCCGCGAATGGCATCGCCGTCAACGACCACGCGGGCGATTTCTGTTCTGCTGGGGACCTCGAACATGGCATCGAGAAGACGTTCTTCGACGATGGCTCGAAGCCCTCTAGCACCGGTCTTTCGTTCAAGGGCTAGGTCGGCGATGGCAGAAATAGCATCCTCGGTGAACTCTAGATCAACCCCATCGAGATCGAAGAGCTTGCGGAACTGCTTGAGCAGGGAGTTCTTGGGCTCAACCAGAATCCTGATCAGGGTTTCGCGATCCAAACCTTCGACCGATGCCATCATCGGCAGACGTCCGATGAACTCCGGGATGAGCCCGAACTTATGGAGATCCTCGGGGCGTACGTGATGGAAGAGTTCGTCTTTGTCGATCTTGGCCTTGGCCGGATCAGTGGTGAAGCCGAGAGGATGAGTCCCCAACCGAGATGCGACGATCTCTTCGAGACCTGAAAAGGCACCACCAACGATGAACAAGATGTTGTCGGTATTGATCTGGATATAGTCCTGGTGGGGATGCTTGCGTCCGCCTTGGGGAGGCACCGATGCGACCGTACCCTCAAGGATCTTCAGCAGAGCCTGCTGGACACCCTCACCAGAGACATCCCGGGTCAGCGACGGATTCTCAGCCTTACGCGCGACCTTGTCGATCTCGTCGATATAGATGATCCCGGTCTCAGCCCTCTTCACGTCATAGTCTGCGGCTTGAAGAAGCTTGAGCAGGATGTTCTCAACATCCTCACCCACATAGCCGGCCTCGGTCAGCGCTGTGGCATCTGCCATGGCAAAGGGTACGTTGAGCATCCTCGCTAAGGTTTGAGCCAGATAGGTTTTCCCGCAACCGGTGGGACCCATGAGCAAGATATTGGACTTGGTGAGTTCAACCCTCTCCTCCCCTGCTGGAGTGGGACGGGGATTGAGGTTGACCCTCTTGTAATGGTTATAGACCGCCACACACAGAGTCTTCTTGGCGAAGTCCTGACCGATGACGTACTCATCGAGAAAGTGATGAATCTGTTCGGGCTTGGGAAGATCCTCGGTCACCGAGAGTTCACCGGCACCGCTAAGTTCCTCATCGATGATCTCGTTGCACAGGTCGATGCATTCATCGCAGATATAAACCCCAGGGCCTGCGATGAGTTTGCGGACCTGCTTTTGGCTCTTCCCGCAGAAAGAACACTTCAACAGTTCGCTGGACTCCCCTAGTCTAGGCATGTCTGTCTCCTTTAGTTCCCGCTCAGGATGTCGTCGATGATCCCGTATTCTTTGGCCTGCTCGGCGGTGAGATACTTATCGCGCTCAATGTCACGAGACACCTTCTCCACGGGCTGACCTGTATTCGAAGCAAGCATCTCTTCCATCAGCGAACGAATCCGAAGGATCTCCTTGGCCTGAATCTCCAGATCCGAGGACTGCCCATAGGAACCCTCACCAGAGATCGCTGGCTGATGGATCAATATCCGTGAGTTCGGCAGAGCCAGTCTCTTACCCGGAGCCCCAGCAGCCAGCAGTACGGCAGCAGCCGAGGCTGCTTGGCCCAAACACACCGTCTGGATATCCGGCTTCACGAAACGCATGGTGTCGTAGATCGCGGTCAATGCGGTGAAAGAACCACCTGGAGAGTTGATGTAGATGCTGATCTGACGCTCGGCATCCATCGACTGCAAGCAGAGCAACTGCGCCATCACCGCGTTGGCGATGTCGTCAGTGATCGGGGTTCCCAAGAAGATGATTCTTTCTTCAAACAGCTTGGTGTACGGGTCGACTCGGCGTACTCCATAGGAGGTACGTTCTTCCCACTGCGGAATGTAGTAGTCAGCGGACGGGGTGAAGGGGGTCATGCCGCCCGGTAGATCATAAGCCATGGTGGTCTCCTAGCTGTTGGGCGAATCGGTGGTGATTTGGCTGGCCCGTTCGAAAACATGGTCAATAAACCCGTAGGTCAGAGCCTCCTCGGCTGTGAACCAACGGTCGCGGTCAGAGTCGGCTTCAATCTGATCAACAGTTTGACCGGTGTGTTGGGCGATGAGTTGGCTCATGGTCTTCTTGATGTGCAAAGACTGCTCAGCTTGAATACGAATGTCTGAGGCTGTTCCGCCAAGACCGCCTGAGGGCTGGTGCATCATGATCCGCGAATGAGGCAGAGCATATCTCTTGCCCTTCGCGCCAGCGGACAGCAGGAACTGGCCCATGGATGCTGCCAAGCCGATGGCTACTGTTGCCACATCATTGGAGATCCACTGCATGGTATCGAAGATCGCCATGCCTGAATCAACCGACCCACCTGGGGAGTTGATGTAGAGATAGATGTCTTTGTGGGGGTCTTCGGCATTGAGCAACAGCATCTGGGCGCAGATCGCATTGGCGTTCTCGTCGCGCACCTCGGAACCCAGGAAAACGATCCGGTTAGCCAGAAGCGCTTGGTAGACAGCGTCGTTCATATTGCCCGTGGTTGCTGGCAGTGCCATAGCAGGAAAAGAAAATTCGCTCACGTTTGGGAAGGTTACCCGCTTGTTCGGACAAAAATGCGCTGTCTCTCGGCGTGTTCGCTCTCAGCACAGCGTCTCACGGGGAAACACACTAAGAATTAATCAGAAGTCTCAATGTCTTCCGCAGACTCTTGCGCCGGTGCCAAGATGGCTGCCATGTCGATAACTCGGCCATTCGAATCCTTCACCGTAGCCTTCGACACCACCGCATCCAAAGCCTTGGACTGACGAATCTGAGCCATCCACTCCCCCATGTGACCATGGGACTGCATGTGCTGGATCTCCTGATCGGGGGTTGTGCCGTTCTCCTGTGCCTTCTGCAGTACGAAGTTCGTCAGATCCTCACGGGTGACCTGGACCTTCTCTTCGTCGGCGATCCTATTGAGCAGAATCTCGGAACGAATACCTCTCTCAACATTGGTACGAGTCCTCGCGGTGAACTCCTCCACGGTTGCTGCCTCGGGATCGTTCATTCTCCCCAGGTAGTCCTCCAGGGTCATTCCAGCCTCTTTGAGCTGCTCAGAGATCTGGGAGGTACGCGCTTGGGTCTCATCATTGACCACGCCTTCCGGCAGATCGATTGAGGTGTTCTCCAGAAGTTGATCCATCACCTGTCTGCGTGCCAACGAAAGCTGATCGAGGATCGCCATGCGCTGCACAGCCACCATCAGGTCTTGTCTCATTTCCTCCACAGTGTCGAACTGCGACACCAACTGGGCGAACTCATCATCAACCTCAGGCAGAGTACGCTCCTGAACCTGGGTGACAGTCACGGTAATGTCAGCAACATTCCCTTCCTGGGATCCCCCAAGCAGGGTAGAACTAAAGGTTCTCTCCTCACCAGCCTTAGCGCCGATCACAGCCTCGTCCAACCCATCAAGCATCTCACCGGAACCAATGACATAGGTCAGTCCGTCAGCCTGGGCATCCGGAAGTACCTCGCCGTTCATCGACCCCACAAGGTCAATTCGAACCTGATCGCCGTCGCGGGCTTCCCGATCCACATCGGCTGCCTGCGCAAAGCGGTTGCGCAGAATCTTAATCTTGTCGTCGACTTCCGCATCAAGGTCCTCAATAGCTTCCACCGTTGCCGCAAGAGAACCCAGCTTCGGCATATCGAATTCCGGTACGACATCAACGGTCGCCACGAACTCCACCGACTGATCCTCTTCAAGCTTGGTCATCTCGATCTCAGGCTGGCCCAGAGGCTGCAGTTGATGAGATTCGAGAGCCTGAGCATAGGCATCCGGGAGCATCGCATTGACTGCTTCACTCAGCGCAGCACCTTTCCCAAGACGTGCATCGATCATTCCCGCAGGGATATGTCCCTTGCGGAAACCGGGGATCGTTATCTGCGAGGCCAAATCGCGATAGGCCTTGGCGATGGCTGGTTTGAGGTCTGCGAAAGGGATCTCAATAGTGAGCTTGGCTCGTGTCGTACTGAGCTTTTCAACTGTGCTGGGCAAATCGAACTCCTGAAACTAGGGACGGCCCAATCGGTGACCGCCAACAGACAAGCGTACCGTCATCGGATAAATTACGCAGCCTGCGACAGTTCCCACAGTTCTTTCATGCTAGCCAGACCCTTGCGTTCTAGGTGGCGTACCTTGGAAATCGTCAGCCCTAACTCAGCGGCGATTTCCTTGCGGGTACGCGCCGATCCATCCCAACCATGACGCTTACGAAGGATCTCACCTTGACGAGGTGGAATGAGCTGCAGGACCCTGGCGAGCCCCTCGTGGTTATCGGAGTCGTCATAGACCACAGCACTCTTGGAATCGACAAGTTCAACATTGTCTAAAGGAACCCAGGGACGCGCAGAAATCCTCCTCACAGCCGAGCGAATCCACATTCCCGCATAAGGACCAAAGGGGCCTTTACGATAGTCGAAATTCATCACCGCATGCTGCATCGCGACACAGCCCTCCTGGAATAAATCTGCCAGAGGTACCGACTTCTTCTTCGCGGCTTCAGCCGCGATGACCCGTACTAATCCCAGATGAGCCAGAATCAGATCATCCTTGGCCTGCCTACCCTCCGTCGCAAGGATCTGCAACTCCACCGATGTCGCTATCGGTGAGTCCAGACCTTGGTCCAGAATCTGTTGAGCGATCAGTCCCGCTTCGATCTTCTTGGCAAGTTGGATGTCATGGTCCATACGTTCACTGTGCATACTCTCACTGTTGCACGCCCAGGGATCGCAGATACCCGATGTGGGAACATCTGTGGTGCAACATCGCGACAACACCAGATCTGTGAATGGACCTCACACACTGATATCACTATCCTGGGGACGCTTGTGCGATCGAGCGGAGCAGTTTTGCTCACGTAAGTGTCCCCAGGGCAGATCGGTTGGGTTGAAGGGCCTAGAATCTTTCCATGGCTTCTTTCTTCAACCCCGACGACCTTGAAGAGGTACGGACTCGGGCGAGGATCGACGATGTTGTTTCCAGCTATGTCACACTCAAACCCTCCGGAGCTGGAACGCTGAAGGGTCTGTGCCCTTTCCATGACGAGAAGACCCCTAGTTTCCAGGTGACACCGGCGCGAGGGCTGTATTACTGCTTCGGATGCGGTAAGGGCGGGGATACTGTTTCCTTTGTTGAGGAGATTAATAATCTGTCCTTTCGTGAGGCTGTGGAGTTCCTCGCCGACAAGTACGGTGTTCACCTGCGCTACACCGAGGAAGCCAAACCAGCAGGAATTTCACGAGTACGTCTGCTCGAAGCCAATGCCAGTGCAGCGGCATTCTTCGCAGACTATCTTGAGGGCAAGGAAGGCGCTCCCGGGCGTTCCTTCCTCACCGAGCGTGGTTTCTCCAAGGAAGCAGCGAGTACTTTTGGGATTGGGTTTGCCCCGCGCGGTGGGAGAGAACTCGCGGGCTATCTCAAAACCAAGGGCTTCCGTGATGAGGAATTGATCGAAGCCGGTCTGATGAGAACCGGAGGATGGGATTATTTCCAGGGTCGTATTCTGTGGCCTATTCGTGACGCTGGGCAAGCGGTACTGGGCTTTGGTGCCCGCCGGCTCTTCGATGATGACCGTATGCCCGCCAAGTACATCAACACCCCCGAAACCCCGCTGTACCGCAAGTCCCATGTTCTCTACGGACTCGACTTGGCTCGTACTGCCATTGGCGCGAACTCCCAGGCGGTCATCGTTGAGGGATACACCGATGTCATGGCTTGCCACCTGGCAGGAATCACCACGGCTGTGGCTTCCTGCGGTACGGCCTTCGGTCCCGATCATGCCAAGATGATCCAGCGTCTGATGGGCGACTACGGCCCCTCCGGGCAGGTCATCTTCACTTTCGACGGCGACGAGGCTGGCCGCAAGGCTGCCCTCAAGGCCTTCAAAGATGACGCTCTGTTCACTGCCTCCACCTATGCCGCCATCGAGCCCACCGGTCTGGATCCTTGTGACCTTCGCCTCCAGGGCGGCGATCAGGCGGTCCGCGACCTCATCGGTGCACGCGTACCTCTGTATGACTTTGTCCGGGACTCCATCCTTGCCCGTTACGACCTGAACCACATCGATGCGCGCCTGTCTGCCGTACGCGAAGCAGCCCCGCTGGTGAAGTCCATTAGGGATCAGTCCAAGGTTGAAACCTACATCCAGGATCTGGCTCTGCGCACAGGAGTTGATATCCAAGTCGTACGCCGTGAGATTCTCGCCAGTGGGCGCAAACGGGTGGAACCTGTTGAAGAAGAGGCAGCTCCGCCACTGCCGGGAACCAGTTTGCCGTCCCCCAATGACCGCAGCTTGCGGGCTGAGAGAGACAGTCTCAAGCTGATCTTGCAGGCACCTTTTCTTTTTGAAGATGAGCAGCCTTGGAACGGATTGACAGAAGCTGAGTTCACCCATGGTGCCTATCGGGCCATCTTCCGCTGCATTGTCTCGATGGGGTCTGATCGCCAAGGCTGGCCGACCGCAGTGATCGATCGGCTCACCCATGCGGATCTTAAGGACCTGGTTCTTCAGCTCAGCGTTGAACCACCTCTGACGGAGCTCTCAGCGCGCCACGCCAAGGAGTACGCAGCCAAGCTGCAGTTGGACAGCGTCGAGAGGAGCCTGAGGCAACTGCGGCCCGTACTGAGCAGAACTAACCCCATCGACGATGCCGAAGCCCATCAATCTATGTTTAAAGAACTGATCGATTTAGAGGTACGCCGCAAGGAATTACTCCTGATGACAACCGGTGACTAAGAGCATCAATGAGGATAAATCCCGAATCCACCGACGCCGCAATGAGCGGCACTGGGTGAGCGCGATGGCAAGGCACCATCCCCGAAAGCCCCTCCCCCGGTCATCCTGCCGCAGGCAGGACCCCCGGAAGCCGACGTATGGGGTGGGGATAGGCAGTTTGGGCTGAGTCCCTAGTTTGGCTACCGGAGGTCCTGCCTGACGGCAGGATGACCGGGGATGGGTTCGCAAAAGCAAGAGGGAACCCACCGCGGATCGGTGAATTCGGAATAAATGGACTTTTATGTGAAGTCAGTTATTGGTGCTATCATTTAATGGTGCAGGGCGCGGCCCTCTCACCCACAAGCCAAGAGAGAGCCCTCCATCACTGGCGGTGCACTCCGACTTTCATGCTGGTAACGTGAAAGTTGTAGTTGGCGAAATGGTTGCCACGTTCAATCTCGGCGACGCCCGGTCTGACCACCGAATGTCCGACATTGAGCACGCCCTGCATGCTAAATTCCCCGGCCCAGACCCGGGGGAATTGTGCTCAGATCGTAGTTGAGGAAGGTTGCAGCCTGCTCGCAGGCAAACCTGTCTGTCATGCCAGCCACGTATTCCACAGCCCGCCAGCACTTGTCATCGATTCCTTCGAATCCTTGGGGAGGCCAGCGATATGGGTCCTCATAGTTCGGCACGAGGTCAGGGTGAGCGATGAAGTGATCCACCAGAGCACGAAGAAGCTGAATCATCGCCTGTGATTGGGCGACTGAATCGGGGCGCATGTAGATGCGCTCAAAGGTGAACTTCCGTAACTCTGCCAGAGCCGCAGCGGTTTCGGCATCCATGCAGATCTTTCCTTCACGGATCGTTGAGTCGATGACGGCGCGTACGAAAACCCTCAACTGTTGAGCACGCTGATGGCCACACACTCGTACTATCGAGTCAGGAAGATCATCGACGGACAGAATTCCGACATGGATGGCATCTTCCAGATCATGGGCGCAGTAGGCAATGCGGTCAGCCCAGGAAACGATCTCCCCTTCCACGGTGAACGGAGCTGGTTGGGACCAGGAGT
Organism: Propionibacteriaceae bacterium; assembly: GCA_009781325.1. GTDB lineage: Bacteria > Actinomycetota > Actinomycetes > Propionibacteriales > Propionibacteriaceae > WQYJ01. The sequence goes on from WQYJ01000037.1 coordinate 12,445, forward strand.
GGTTGCGAATCCCATCCAGGGTTTCCTCACACAGGTTGAGGTGACGCAGCGACACATCGGCACCCCAAGGACCATGGTGATAACCGCCGGGGATATAGGGGTCGAAAGCATCCTCGGAGGCATGGCCTCCCGGCCCGTGTCCGCAGTCATGACCCAGAGCAATGGTATCGGCCAGCGTCGCATTGGCTCCCACTCCGCGGGCAATAGCTGTAGCCACTTGGGCAACTTCGAGAGCATGGGTCAGGCGGGTGCGCTGGTGATCCCTCGGATAGACGACCACCTGGGTCTTGCCTGCTAGACGCCGAAAGGCCGACGAATGAACGATCCGATCCCGATCCCGTTCAAAGCAAGTACGGAAGAGGTCAGGCTCCTCCGGCACAGCGCGCTTTCCCGCCCCCTGGGCCAACGCCGCCCCCTGACTCAAAGTCTCCCGCTCAATCGACTCCCGCACCTCACGCAGCACAGACTGAGACCGATGAAGAGAAGCAGAAGAATCCCCATGAGCCACCACCGCATCATCCACTTCATGCCCACGCATAGTAGAAGCCCACATAGCCGATCGCTCAGAAACATCCATAGAAAAAGTATCCCCCATCCCAACGACATTTCCCGCCGGACGTGACAAGTCATACGTGCCAGCCATCACGTCTGACCCACCCCCGGTCATCCTGCGGTGGGTTTTGTCCGCCTGTCCTGCGGTGGGTTTTGTCCACATCCTCTCTCCTGCGGTGGGTTTTGTCCGCCTGTCCTGCGGTGGGTTTTGTCCGCATCCTCTGTCCTGCGGTGGGTTTTGTCCGCATCCTCTGTCTTGTGGTGGGTTTTGTCCGCATCCTCTCTCCTGCGGTGGGTTTTGTCCGCCTGTCCTGCGGTGGGTTTTGTCCGCATCCTCTCTCCTGCGGTGGGTTTTGTCCGCATCCTCTGTCTTGTGGTGGGTTTTGTCGCTTATTGGTGGCAAAACCCACCACAAGAAAGTGGATGCACTATGTTGCCGTGGATCCAGTTCGCAAAACCCACCGCAGCTTGGAGGATGGGAAC
>WQYJ01000038.1 GCA_009781325.1 Propionibacteriaceae bacterium
ACGACCGGGGTTTTGATGCCCATGTCTTCAAGGCGTTTTGTTAGTTCTTCGGTGAGTGTACGGTTTTGGGCGTTGACAGGGCTGACGCCGCCGAAGGTGATGTAGTGCTCACCTACTTCGGCTAGCCGGTCTCTGGGGATTCCTCGTCCTGCGGTGACTCGTTCTAGGAAGGGGATGACTTCGTTTAGGCCTTCGGGGCCTCCGAAGCCGATGACCATGAGGGCATCGAAGAAGTAGTTGGTGGGGTCCTGTCCCAAGTCCTTAGATCGGCTGCCAGGGGTACTGCCTTCGGCAGCATGACCGGTGGGGGCATCACACAGCTGGGCGGTGGGGTCCAGTCCCAAGTCCTTAGATCGGCTGCCGGGGGTACTGCCTTCGGCAGCATGACCGGTGGGGGCGTCTCCGTTGTCACGCACCATTGTCAGGCCCCCCTGTTAGGTTCTTGACGGTTTTTCTTGCTGAGCTTACGCAGTCGGGGAGGCCTACTCCGTACAACGCGGAGCCGGCTACTCGCCAGGGGGTGGATTCTAGGGCCGCTTCTACGGCTGCTACGCGGGTGAGGTGGCCTACTGTGTAGCTGGGCATGACGCCGGTCCAGCGGGTTATTCGTGTCAGTGAGGGTTCGCCGCGGACTCCCATGACGTCGCGCAGGTGGGCCATGATTGCTGCGGTCAGTTCATCGTCTGGGGCTTGAGCGATGGCGCCTAAGCGTGCGGGCACGAAGCCTCTCACCAACACTTTTCCTTCAGGTGCGCGGTTCGACCACTTGGCTGTGGAGACTGTGATGCCGCTAACGGGTGCGGTCTGCGCTTCTAACCAGCCGTGGGCGGCAGCGCCGCGCCCAATCTGGTCGGCATCGAAGGCGAAGGTCACGATATTGGAACTGCTGAGCGGAATCTGGGACAGAGCCGCGGCAGCATCAGGAGCCAAGTCCTTCAATAACTGCGCTGATGACGACACACCTCCGGCGAGGATCACTGCATCAAACTCACCGCTGGACAGCATGGCCGAATCCACTGACTCACCGAGGATAATCTGCGCCCCGCCGTCGCGTACGGCCTGGACTAGCTGATCAATCAGAACACCCATCCCACCCTGAATTGACCTAAAGGGGCTGGCACCCTTCGCCGCGCCGCGAGGCCGCGAAGCACGAGCCGCGAGAAGAAGAGAACGATGCTCTGATTCATTGACCCTCAAACTGGGCAGCACGGCATCTAAACTCAGCTGATCCACACTGGCACCATAGATACCACCCACCAAAGGATCGGCGAACTTGCGTACCATCGCAGGGCCTAAACGCCGCCCCAAGAACTGACCAATCGACACGTCTGACTCATCAAGGATTCGCGGCAGTACGAGATCGAACCCGGCGCGAAGCTTATCTGGAATGGTCAAGATCCCGGTCGTGACGAAAGGCATCAATCGCGCAGGAAGGACCACCCCCATCGACGCCGGAAGCGGTCTCAGTTTCCCGCCGGAGCGCATGAAGACCATCCGGGACGACGCCATCTGCTCAATCTTGTCGCCGATCCCCAGTTCACGGGCCAAATCTAGGGCCTCGGGGCGATAGGACACACAGGAATCAGGGCCATGCTCAATGGCATACCCATCCTCGACCTCGGTCCAGACTTTGCCGCCTAGGCGAGTTCCGGACTCAACTAAGGTGACCGAAGCACCTGCCTGAACCGCTTCATATGCTGCGGCTAGTCCAGTCAGTCCTCCGCCGACCACCAAGAGTTTCAACGCTGCCCCTGAGGTACGGCATCAGCGGACGGAACATAGGGACACAGAGGATCAGTTTCCAGGATGTCCTGGGTCCACGCGTACGCACGCGCCCGCGAACCACCGCACCAAAGCTGGAAATCGCACTTCCCGCAGCGTCCCTTGAACTTCGAGGGGTCACGCAGTTCCAGCATCGTCGGGCTGGTCTGATAAACCTCGGCTAACCGATCAGTCTTAACGTTACCGACGGTCACAGGCAGGAAGCCGGAGGGCTGAATCTCTCCTTGATGGGAGATGAAAACTACCCCATTACCGTCGCGAATACCGAAGGACTGCGCGATCGGTGCCGCCTCGATTTGCTCGCGGGTCATCCCCCTCTTCGCCAAAGCTTGAGCAGCCACACGGCGATAGCTCATCGCCTCTGTGGTGCGTACTTGGAACTTTGCTTCACGCTGCAAAGCAATCAGATCCAGCATCAACCGCTCAGCAGGCCCAGGAGCCAGTTCGACTAGCTCCGAACCGCGGCCCACAGAAATCAAGAAGAACAGCGACCAGCGCATCAGAGTCTTCGTGGTCAGCAGCTCGTAGATGCCGCGAATCTCACCAGCATTGGCTTCGCATACCAAGGTGTTAACCTGAACAGGCAGACCAACCTCAGCAGCGATATCAAGAGCCCTCATCGTCATATCGAAGGTACCCGGCACACCGCGCAACCCATCATGGGAGGCTGCATCGACACCGTCAAGAGACAGCGAGATCGCTTGAACACCATGCTCCTTGACCTCAGTCAAACGCTCCTTGGTCAACAGTTCTGTGACGGCCGGAGCCAAAGAGACCCCAAGTCCGCGTTCCCTAGCTGCATCAAGCAGGGTAACCAAGTCTTTGCGCTGAAGCGGGTCTCCCCCGGTCATCGTCACATGCGGCGTAGGCTCACCGAACTCCAAAACCTGATCAAGCACATCGATAGCCTGGGCAGTGGTGAGTTCTCCCGGTGCCGGATCCGGCATCGCCGTCGCGCGGCAGTGACGGCAGGCCAGTGCACACGCATTCGTCAGTTCCCAATAGACGATCATCGGAGCGCGGCCATAGACCCAGTTGTCGGGTTTGACCGAGCCAATTGCCCCGGGATGGCCGTGCGGATGTGTGGAGCTCATGAGTTCCTTCTTTCTGCATCCATGTCTGGGATCGAATGAATCAATTCCACCAACTGGGTGAGTCTATCTGGGTCTGTGGTCGCAGGCACGCCGTGTCCCAAGTTCACCACATGCCCAGGAGCCGCCTGGCCCGCTGCTAGAACCTCGCGAACATGGGCTTCCAAGTCTTCCCACGGCCCTGCCAGCAAGGCTGGATCGATATTGCCCTGCAGAGGTACGTTCCCGCCCAAATCAGCCTCAGCATCATCGAGCCTGGTCTGCGCATCAACACCCATCACCGTTGCTCCGGCTGCATACATCGACGCCAGAAGATGAGCAGTACCAGTCCCAAAATGGACCCGAGGTACGGGTGCATGAGCCGCAATCCCATCAAAGACAACCTTCGAGTACGGCCCCGCCAAGCGTTCGTACTCATCAACGCTGAGGGCACCCACCCAGGAATCAAACAACTGAATAGCCTGGGCCCCAGCATCAATCTGGGCTTCGAGGAAAGCCTGTGTGGTACGCGCCACCCACATCGCTAAACGCTGCCATGTCTCTGGGTCTTCGGCCATCAGAGCCTTGGTGTACGTGAAGCTACGCGATGGAGCCCCTTCCACCAGATAGGACGCCACCGTGAACGGCGCACCAGCGAATCCAATCAACGGAGTCGAACCCAGTTGAGCAACGCTAGCCTGCACGCCCTGGGTGATCACAGCCAGAGCACTCGGATCCAGTTCAGGCAAAGCGGCCACATCACCAGCAGTACGAATAGGGTGGGCCAGAACCGGGCCTCGCCCCGCGACGATCTCAACCTCAACCCCCGCCAACTTGGCTGGAACCATGATGTCTGAGAAGAAGATGGCAGCATCAACCTTGTGGCGTCGTACAGGCTGGCAGGTGATCTCCGCAGCCAAATCCGGAGTCAGACAGGATTCCAGCATCGCAATACCCTCGCGTGCTGCCCGATACTCCGGCAGCGAACGACCAGCCTGGCGCATGAACCACACCGGTCGATGAGCAGTACGGCGGCCCTTGTAGGCGCGAATCAGATCCGGCTTACTACAGCCCTGGCAGCAGCCAGATTCTCGAACCTGAATCGACTGCTGTGAGTGAGCCAGCAGAGCCTGGGCAACCTGGTGCCCCAAAGCTTCTGCTTTGGTTTCCTCACTCGAACCACCTTCCGACATATCCACTGATGCTTCCTCCTTTGCATATTTCACTGATCGATGATCACTCAACTCAGCAACTAACCGCAGTGTTGTCCCCACCCACGTTGCATGTGCCCCAACCGCTGTTACACAACTCGCCTCCACACCGGCCAAGACAGCGCGCTCAGCGAGCGCAGCTAGTCTCGAGGGTACGTGGTCAAGCAAGCTCAATGCTGCCAGCAGCGGGCTGTCCTCACAGCACTCAATCGCGAGTGCTCCCTGTGCCGGTGCAGGCAGTAACTGATCGGGGTCGAAAACCTTCCAGGATGGGTCCAGTAAGCCAGCCCTATCGAGGCCGGCAACCGCCATCACCACTCCAGCAAGGTTTTCACTACTGACCTTGCGCAGACGGGTTTCCACATTTCCGCGCAAAGGTACGACTTCGATGTCCGGGCGCAGACGAGCAATCCCAGCGGTGCGCCTTGGTGAGGATGTCCCCACCCGAGCCCCCAACTCCAACTCAGCCAAGCCCAGCGTTGTTCCGGCCAGAACATCGAAGGGATCAGCGCGAACCGGTACGGCTGCCAGCACTAATCCAGGGCACGGCGCCGATGGAAGATCCTTAAAGGAATGAACCACATAGTCCACTTGTCTATCCAACAGGGCATCCCGCAAAGCTGAAGTGAAGATTCCCGGCCGTGAAGCAGCCCCAAGAGGAAGGCTGTGATCATCGCCTTCAACCTTGATCGTCACCAGTTCGGATGGCATGCCCGACAGAGCCTCAAGTTCTCGTCCAACCTGGGATGCCTGAGTAGTAGCAAGAAGTGAGCCTCGAGTACCGAGGCGCAGGGCAGTTGAGACCATCAGGCCTCCACGAGGATACCGAAAAGGGTCTCCAAAGCCTGGTTATATTCGTCCATCCGCCCAATTCTAGCCAGTTCCACAGCGGCAACGCTGGGATGATGCAGCATTGCCCCGGTTACACGATGCAAAGACTTTTCAATAGCCAGGGCAATATCAGGCGGATAAGCATTGCGGGCACGGGCAACTTCGGCATCGATGATCTGGGAGACATAGCCGCGCATGGCCGTGATCGCTGGTGCAGCACCGCGCCCGAGTTCATAGTTCAGCAACTCGGCAACAGAGTCAGTGACCATCTGTTCTGCCTGTTCAACGGCCTCTTTACAGGCAGGTGGGGCATAGTCACCAATCTCAGTCAGACCAATCACACGTACGGGAAGGTCTTCGCTGAGATCCACACCGCCGCTCAAATCCACGATGGCGCGGATATGGCTTCCTCGAAGAATCCCAGCGGTCACCTTGGCGCCACCATTGCCTGAGGCAGTCACCAACAGATCCGCACAGGCTAACCCGGTTTGCAGATCGTCGATGGGTTCAACAGGGTGAGTCTCGGCAAAAGCCCGGGCATTGCCCGATGCTGAGTACACCTGGATCGATGTGCATCCGCGTCGAACAAGATCAGCGACTACCGTACCTGCGTACTGTCCTGTTCCCAGAACGACAACAGAAGTCTGGTCCCATCTTGGCCCGGTGGAGGAGTCGGAGGGTGTGAGTGCAGTCAGATCGAGTCCAACTGAGGCTAGGGAGCGGGTCACCGCCCCTAGTTCTGTGTTGGTGATGATGGCTTTCGCCGTGGTCAGTGCTCCCTGGAAAGCGCGGCGTAGTTTGGGGGAGACTTGGTCTGAACCAGCCAGGGCCACTCTGACCTGACCGATGATTTCTGTCTCCCCCACGACCATAGATTCAAGGCCAGCGGTCACCCGATAGAGATGGGTTGCAGCGCCAGGCCCGACATGGGTATACATCGCTTGTGTGAGGTCGCGGCAAGACTGCGGAAGAGTCTCGGTCAGGGCCTCCATTAAGATTCCCATTCCGCCATGGAATGTATCAGCGTCTAGGTAGACCTCAAATCGATTGCAAGTCGCCAGTACGACCACTGCATCGACGAGCCCCTCACCCTGCACTTTCAGGTAATGAGTCAGGTTCCTCGTAGTGTCCCCTATGGCTGCTAACTGTTCGGGTGTGGCCTCACGATGGCTCACTCCCACAGACAACAACGGCATTTCGTCACCCTAGCACCGGGAATGCAGGGGCACAAATTTGGACACATTTGGTGGAATCCCCCGCGTGAGAGCCGAAATTTTCATAAAAAACTCGGCGTTATTCCGCCCGTCCGGCACGGCGGATAGCGCGGCGTTTTCCTTGCTCGACAGCATCCGGAAGGGGCACGGCAGCGATGAGTTCAGCGGTGTAATCCTGCTGCGGATTTCGAAGGACTTGGTCTCTGGTTCCAAGCTCAACGAGCTCACCATGATGCATGACGGCGATGCGGTCAGCCAGCAGATCCACCACAGCAAGATCATGGGTGACGAACAGGCAGGCAAACCCCATCGCGTGCTGCAAGCGTACGAACACTTCCAAGACTCGTGCTTGAACCGAGACGTCCAGTGCTGAGGTTGGCTCGTCAGCGACCAGGAACTCCGGACTGGTTGATAGTGCCCGAGCCAGACTCACACGCTGGCGCTGCCCGCCGGAGAGTTCGTGGGGGTAGCGGCTGATGAACTCTGCGGGAAGTTCCACAGCATCGAGGAGTTCTTTGGCCCGAGCCTTGCGCTCTTCCTTGGTTCCGATGCGATGGATCAACATAGGCTCAGCGATGCAATCCCCCACTGTCATACGCGGGTTCAGAGAGGCAGCAGGGTCCTGGAAGACAAAGCCGATCCTTCTGCGTACATCGCGCAGAACCTTACCTTGAGCGGTGACGATGTTGACTCCGAGAACATTGACCTCACCTGAGCTGACTTGCTGCAGACCGACCGTACATCGGCCTAGGGTTGTCTTTCCGGAGCCTGATTCCCCCACCAGTGCGAGGATTTCGTGGGAGTGAACCTGAAGACAGACATCCTTGACAGCATGGGTGGGTTCGGCTCCCCAGCGCCCAGGGAAGTCCACACACACCTGGTTGACGCTCATCACGACATCTTTTCCAATGCGCTCGGCTGGGGTGTTCATCGACTCTGGGCGCGGCCTGCCCAGATACGGTACAGAACCGAGCAGGTGGCGGGTGTAGGAGTGCTGGGGATCGGTGAAGATCTGGTTGACTGTTCCGGTCTCGACCAGTTCTCCCTGATACATCACAGCAACACGATCTGCCATATCCGCGACGACACCCATGTTGTGGGTGATAAGGATGATTGCGGTGCCGAGACGGTCTTTGAGGTCATGGAGCAGGTCAAGGATTTGCGCCTGAACAGTGACATCGAGGGCTGTGGTCGGCTCATCGGCGATGATGATCTCGGGATCACAGGAGATCGCCATTGCGATCATGACTCGCTGTTTTTGTCCTCCCGAAAGTTGGTGAGGATAGAAGTGGACGCGCTCTGCTGGATCGGGGATTCCCACGAGTTCCAGCAACTCAACAGCCCGTGCCATTGCCTCTTTCTTGGTGACCTTGCGGTGAACCTGGATAGCCTCGCAGATCTGCCAGCCGACAGTACGTACTGGGTCCAGGGCTGTTGAGGGCTCCTGGAAGATCATTGCGATCTTGTCGCCTCTCACCCGGCGCAGAGCCCCCTGCTTCATCCCGATTAGTTGGTCGGCGCCCAATTCTGCCCGACCAGTCACCGCCGCTGTATCCGGGAGCAGCCCAATCATGGCACGCGACCCGACGGTCTTACCAGAGCCAGATTCCCCGACAATGGCGAGGACTTCTCCGGGGACGAGGTCATAGGAGATCCCCTTCACTGCACCAACCGGTGCCCCGTCAGTGCGGAAGGAGACGCTCAGGTTATCGACGCGCAGGATTGGGGTTTGGTCAAGAAGGGTCATGATTCATCCTCTTCTTGACTAGTTTCCTCATTGGTTTGACTAGCTTCCTCACTGGTTTCGACAACCTCGACCAGTTCTTGTTCATCGGCGGTCGTCGTACCACCGCGCGTACGCAGCAGCGGGTTGAGGACATCGTTGAGAGACTCACCAATCAAGGTCACCCCCACCACGATCAGGACGATCGCTGCGCCGGGGAACACTGCTGTCCACCAGATGCCGTTGGCAATGTCAGACCTAGCTTTGTTCAGGTCATAGCCCCATTCGGCCGCTGAGTTGGGTTCAATCCCGAAGCCAAGGAAGCCCAGTCCAGCCAGTGTCAGGATGGATTCTGCGGCGTTCAGGGTCATCAGAACTGGGATGGATTGGCTTACATTGGGCAGGATGTGACCGAACATGATGCGCGGAGACTTGGCGCCCGCAACCCGGGCGGCATCCACATAGGGTTCCACCTTGGCTGCCATCGTCGCATTCCTGGTGACCCGGAAATACTGGGGGACGAAGATCACTGTGATCGCCACCGCAGCCGAGAGGATGCCGGTGAATCCGCCCGATCGTCCCTGGTTGATCATGATCGACACCACGATCGCCATGAGCAGTGAAGGGAAGGCATAGAGGGCATCCATGACCAGGACGAGAACCCGATCGAGCCACCCAGCAAGATACCCGGATATGACACCCAGAGGTACTCCGACCACGATCGACAGTGCCACGGCGAGCAGGATGACCTCGACTGCTGTTCTGGCACCGTAGATGATCCGTGACAGTACGTCGAACCCGCCCACCGTCGTACCGAGGGGATGGGTCGTGGACATCGCCTGCTGAGGTTGGAAGATTTGAGCAAAGCCGTATGGGGCCAGCCATGGGGCACAGATTGCGACGATCAGGAAGATCGCGACGATGACGATCCCTGTGAGCAGCATCACTCTTTGCAGACCATGGGTTGTTTGGATCAGCGCTACTCCGGGCAGACGGAACTTCCCCTTCGGGCTTGCTGGTTGGAGGACATTGCCGAAATCGGCTGTATCGAGGGCGAGAGTAGACATCAGTACCTCACTCTCGGATCGACGAGTGCGTTGATCGCATCGATGAGGAAGGAGGCTACGGCGATCAAGACGGCGATAGCGGTGGTGATCCCTTGGACAGCAACAAAGTCACGTTTGAGCAGATATTGGCTCAGCCAGTAGCCGAGACCCTGCCATTCGAAGGTCGTTTCGGTCAGGATCGCTCCGCCGAGCATCAGCGCAATCTCCATCCCCATCACGGTGACTACGGGGATTAGAGCATTGCGGAAGGCGTGTTTGGAGACCACTTTCTTTTCGGGTACGCCCCTGGCTCGTGCGGCAGTGACATAGTCAGCGCGCATGGTCTGGAGAAGGTTGATTCTGATCAAGCGGATGAATACCCCAGCAGTGAGCAGTCCGAGTGCTAGGCCTGGCAGGATCGCGTGGAGGAGAACATCCTGGATGACCCACCACTCCCCGTACTGGAGGGCATTAAGGATATAGACATGGGTGTTGGTTTGGACACCGGATTCCAGCAGGGTTTGGATTCTCGGTGATGCCCGCCCTGAGACCGGAAGCCAGCCCAGCCAAATCGAGAAGACGAGTTTGAGAAGCAGAGCTACGAAGAACACTGGCGCTGCATAGAACAGTACGGCGAAGGAGCGGATCGCGATGTCGGCACCTTTGTTGTATTTACGTGCTGCCAGGCGCCCCAGAGGGATGCCGACTGCTAGGGCGACGATGAGGCCCCAGAAGACGAGTTCGGCTGTGGCTGGTCCGTAGTTGATCAGGATGGTTGATACGGCTTGGTTGTCGGTTGTACGCCCGAAGTCTCCGTGAAGGATTCCCCATAGATAACGTCCGTACTGAACCAGGATTGGATCGTTGTAACCGGCAGCTTCCTTGCGGGCCCAAATCTCATCGGGAGGCAGTCTTCCGCCCAGGGAAGCAGTGATTGGATCACCGATGATCCTCATGAAGAAGAAAACGACTGTGACAAGGATAAATACTGTGGGGATGATCAAGACAAAGCGCAGCAGAAGGTATCTGGCAAGTGCCATACGTGAACTAACTGCCTGTGCCATTTTTCCTTCCCTGCCCCGACCTTACTCTACGTGTCGCCGATCAGGAAACTCGTTGAACCTGAATCCACCGATCGCTGCCGTAACGAGCGGCACTAGATGGGTGTGCTGGCAAGGCGACTACCGGGAAGGCAGGCTGGACGCCTGCCGAGCGGTGGCAACGCAGCCAGCGCACTCATCTGTCGCGAAGTCAGCATGGATCGGTGGATTCAGGTTGAAAAAGAATAAATAAGAAAAGGTGGGGATCGCGAGGATCCCCACCACTTCTTTGATTAATTAATTAACCGGACTTCTTGATCGTACCGAAGTGCAGGTTCTCGTCAACGCCGAGCTCAATGCCCGTCACGTTCGCGCGAGAAACTGCCCACTGGGAACCCTGAAGCAGCGGCAAGGTGGGGAGATACTGGGTGGCCAGAAGCTCCTGGATTGCCTGAATCTGGGCGGTGCGGGCGGCAGGATCGGTTTCGGTGACTTCTTCCATGATCAAACGATCCATTTCCTCATTGCTGAAGTGGTTGTTGAGGAAGTTGTTCGAGGTGAAGAACGGAGTCAGGTAGTTATCGGCATCCGGGAAATCCGGGAACCAACCGAGCTGATAAATCGGGTAGGCGTCAGCGACGCGCTCCTTGTTGTAGGTCACCCACTCTGTTGCCTGCAGGTTGACCGTGAAGAGTCCTGTTGATTCAAGCTGCTGCTTGATCAGGCCGTACTCCTGGTCAGAGGAGGAACCATAGTGATCCGGGTTGTACTGGATGTTCAGGACAACGGGGGTCTTCACAGATGCTTCGGCGAGGATAGCCAGCGCCGCATCGGCGTTGATCTCATTGCCATAGGCATCGCATACAGCAGTCGTGGCACCCACGAAACCATCGGGGATGTAGGAGCACAACGGAAGGTACTGGCCCTTGTAGACCTTCTCGGAGAGCTCTGCGCGGTCGATCGAGGATGCGATCGCCTGACGGACAGCAAGCTTCTGCTCGGCGGTATCACCAGGCATGGTGTCGAGGTTGAAGACGATGTAACGGATTTCGCCGCCCTGGGCTGTCCACACCTTGACTGCGTCGTCCTTGTCGAGGGCTTCGATGTCTGTGGGGGTCAGTGAACGATACGCAACGTCGATGTCGCCATTGGTGATCGACAGCTTGAGGTTGGTGGCGTCGGTGAAGGTCTTCAGCGTGACGCCTGAGTTGGCGAGCTTCGGCTGGGCGCCCTTGTAATCGGCGTACGGGGTGTATTCGACGGTGTCATTCTTGGAGTAGGACGTAATGGTGTACGGTCCGGAGAATGCGTTGGCGTCGACAATGTCCTGATCCTCAAGCAAGGAGTCAGCGGGGAAGACTTCTTCGTCCACAATCGGGCCGACGGAGGTAGCGAGCACCTGCGCGAAGGTCTGATCATTCTCAGCGATCAGGTTAAACCGCACTGTGAGCGGGTCTGGTGCATCGACAGATTCGAGGTTTTCGAGCAAGGATGCAGGACCATTGGGATCATCGATAGCAACCATGCGATCGAAGGTGAACTTCACATCCGAGCTGGTCAGGTCGTGGCCATTGGCGAACTTCAGACCGGAGCGCATGGTGCACTCAAAAACGGTTGGCTCAACGAATTCGCAGTTCTCTGCTGCGTCAGGCTGAGGTGTGTTCTTGCCAGGTACGAACCCGTACACGAAGGAATAGACCTGAATATGGGCTGCCAAGGAACCATGGTCAAAGGAACCTGCCGGATCAAGCGTAGTCAACTTGTCAGTCGTACCTACGATGATCTTCTCTCCGGATCCGCCAGTTTGGCCGCATCCGCTCAAGGCCAACGCAGCAGTGATTGCCACTGCAACAAGCCCGATCATTGTTTTTCTCAATGCCATTTTTTCTCCTTTTCTTGCCCCGCGTGCACTCGATACTGAGCGGACGCTGACTGTTGGAACCGTCGCTCCACCTGCATGGCATGTGCTCCCTGGTGAAGTTCCACAATATAAGCGTAAAAATCCTACAATCCAGCGCGGGTCAGAATAGCTGAATATCGCCATTGTTATGAAACTGTGACTCTCACCCCCAAGAACGTGCCAAGGGGCCTGGCCCCCAACCCCGGGTCATCCTGCCGCAGGCAGGACCCCCGGCAGCCAACGTATGGACTTGGGTTAGGACTACCCACCCAACTCCTCACGTTGGCTGCCGGGGGTCCTGCCTGCGGCAGGATGACCAGGGGTAAAGTATTGGGTCCTGCACTCTGCTTGGATGCCCGCCGTCTGACGAGGCGCGTTCTAGTGTCGGTGTCTGTGGGCGCGGTTGATCGCGGAGCATACTGCTTTCAACGACGCGGTGACGATGGATGGGTCGACGCCCACACCCCACCACACGCGTCCGTCAATCTCTGTCTCAACATAGGCGGCCGCTTGAGCATCCCCGCCGGCTGAGAGAGCGTGCTCGGTGTAATCCAGGACCTTCAAGTCATACCCCAGGGTCGCCAATGCATTCACAAAGGCTGACACCGGCCCATTCCCGCTACCGTGGATCTCCACTGGTTCCCCTTGTGAAGTCAAGGTTGCCGTGATTTCATAGTCGCTGTCCGTACTGCTCACCGACGACTTCTTCAACAGAATCGGGGTAATATCCGACAGATACTCATCAGCAAACAATCCCATGATCTCCGAGGACGAAACCTCCTTGCCGGTCGCATCAGAATACCTCTGCACAGCCCGCGAAAAATCAAGCTGGAGGCGCCGCGGCAGATCAAAGTGATGATCAGACTTCATCAAGTACGCCATTCCACCCTTGCCTGACTGGGAGTTCACCCGGATCACTGCTTCATAGGTACGCCCCACGTCGTTCGGATCGATCGGCAAATACGGAGCCTGCCACGGTATCTCATGGATACTTCGATCTTGCTCATCAGCCTTAGTCTGCAGGTATTCAAGACCCTTCTTAATCGCATCCTGATGCGACCCCGAGAAGGCGGTATACACCAAATCTCCGGCATACGGATGACGCGGATGCACAGGCAGACCGGTGCAGTATTCGACCGTACGACGAATGTTATCAATGTTCGAGATGTCCACCTCAGGATCGATCCCCTGAGAGAACAGATTCATCGCCAGGGTAACCAGGTCAACGTTGCCCGTACGCTCGCCGTGCCCAAACAGGCAGCCCTCAACACGATCGGCCCCTGCCATCACACCGAACTCAGAAGCCGCAACAGCGGTCCCTCTGTCGTTGTGGGTGTGCAGGGAGACTGCGACGTACTCACGGTTGGGGATCTGGCGGATAAAGTACTCGATCTGGTCGGCATAGGTGTTCGGTGTCGACATCTCGACGGTCGCCGGCAGATTCAGGATAATTTCCCGATCCGGTCCGGGCTTCCAGATCTCCATGACGTTGGCGCAAACCTCCACAGCATAGTCGGTGGGTGTCTGGGTGAAGATCTCCGGAGAGTACTCGTACCCGAACTCAGTGTTGGGCAGGTAGCGCTCGGCATATTCCATCACCCACTCTGTACCCC
>WQYJ01000039.1 GCA_009781325.1 Propionibacteriaceae bacterium
ACATCAACCGCCTTAGCTTCGATGGCTGTACCAGAACCAGTGTTATTCACTGAGCCGCCGCTAACATCGACAGTCAGAGCTGTGACTGTTGGGTTGGCACCAGTAGAACTCACTGTGCCGCCGCTGATTCTAACCGTATAGGCATTGATAGCGTTGCTGGAGCCGGCGGTCACTTTCCCAGATTTCACCACGACCTCGGACTTTTTGGCAACGATAGCCTCTCCGTACAATTCACTGGTTACACTGCCGGTGATCGTAAGGGTGGTTTCATCTGTGAACTCGTCGAGCAGTACCGCGCAGGCATTGCCAGTGGCACTGACTGTACCGGAGATATCCATTGTTGTCTTTTTGATCCCTCGGTAACCCAGAGCAATCCCACCCATAGTATTGGTCAGGGTTCCTGCGATTTTCGTTGTGATGGAGTACCCACCGTGCAGCAGGGTCGTTCCAGTTGCTCTATTGATTATTGAACCGGATGACGCAAGCTCAAAGGAAAAAGCTAAACCAACAGAACTGCCAATGCTCACGAGGAAAGACGGATAATCCACCGACCCAGAATAGGTTGCTTTCCACATCAAGGTCACGCCGGGAGTCATGTTCACAAACAGGGTGGAGTTTGCATCGGTCTTTGAACCGGTGACAGTAACGGTGTCCCCTGAATTGGAGACAGCCATCGCTTCGTCAATTTTTTGCTTGACTCCAGCAACGGTATCGCTGGCGACGATCGTGACAGTGGTGTTGGCGGCATGTGCGCTCAGCGGAGTGATGGTCATTACACCACCCATGACTGCCAGTGCTGCCAGAGCCGAGATGGTTTTTCGTGTGAGTTGCGTCATGATTCTGTCCCACCTACTAGATGACTTCATTCTACGCAGATATCACAGCGGTGTCGGGAAAACATCACAGGTTCTCATCCAGCACTAGCTGGTTGGCTCCCATCACACTAGGGCAGCGAGTCCGCAGCCCCTGGGACTACTTCGAACCCTGAGAATTCTTGCGCCTATAGACGATGAAGAGGATCAGCCCTCCCACACCGGCAAGGACTGTGATGACACCGAGCAAGATCACCCACTTGTTGACGTCTGTAGTAGAGGCATGGGAAGAATCAGGGTCTTCGGAATCAGCCGGCGGGTTTGCAGGGATCGGTTGACCAGCATCCAATGAATCAGGGTCATTGGGGATCGCTACGAACATCGCCATGAGGGTCACAGGATAGTTCGGCATGACGAACTCGTCGCTATCAAGGGTGACGGCAACACCGTTGATGAGCCAACAGTCGAGAAGATAGCCTTCCTCGATGGTGACTTCTAGGAGGACGATGTCACCCTCCTTGGCGGAGTTCACGCTGGCATTAGCAGTTCCGCCTTCGGTGGCGCTCACTGCTAGAGCGTAGGAATCATCGGGCGCATCGGTATATGTCGCTGTCACACTGACTGCCTTAGCGCTCATGATGAAGGTTGTCGTTTGGTTGCTGGCATTGTTGAAAACCACCCCAGAGGTAGTAGTCCAGCTACTGAAGACCTGACCTGTCGGAGCCGAATTAGCTGTGATGGTGACTGGTTGTCCGGCTGAGAACCTGCCTGAGCCCACGCCTGAGTTCACCGTGACCTGGTACTGCGCAGAGGTAGCGCTCCGCGTAGGAGTAGAGGTAGGTTTCGCAGAACTGGTTTGTGTTGGGGTCGAGGTTGGTCGTGCCGTAGTCGATGCCGGTCGTGAGGTCGTCGGTTGTGCCGTGGTGGAAGACGGACGAGAGGTGGTCGAAGGTGGCCGTGACGTGGTTGGGTTCGCCGTGGTCGAAGGTGGCCGTGACGTGGTTGGGTTCGCCGTGGTAGAAGCCGGTCGTGATGTCGTTGGGTTCGCCGTGGTAGAAGCCGGCCGTGATGTCGTCGGGTTCGCCGTAGTCGATGCCGGCCGTGATGTCGTCGGTTGTGCCGTGGTTGATGCCGGTCGTGACGTGGTGGGCTGCACAGGTGTCGCTGGCTTTGAAATCACTATCCCGGAGATCGTGATGTACCCGGTGTTACTGCCCCGGCTGTACTTGATCGAGGGTTGACTGCCGTTGAGGGCCCACCCAGCAGTAGCTCCAGAACTCACGCTGAGCCCGGTCGTTGTTCCCTCGGTATAGGTCGGTGTTCCGCTGGGTTTATTCCAAGCGATGACGACTGCGGAGCCGCTGATGACTGGTGTACCGGCGTCAGATCTGATCACATTGGAAGCACCTGTGGTTCCCATGCCATAGGCGAAGGCGACTCCGCCACTCATCATCGCAGCACCTGATGCCGCGATGGCGACACCGGTGGTGGCTACGATGGTCCCGCCAGTAACCTCAGCCGTTTTGGTTGTGATGGCGTTTCCTGATCCAGTGTTTTCTACCCTGCCGCCGCTGATCAACGCGAACTGGGTTGAGATTGTGGGGTTTGACCCCGTGGAAGTCACCGTGCCGCCTCTGACAGTGACTGTCAACGCATTGATAGCAGAGGCAGCTCTCGCCCCGACTCTTCCGGAACTGACGTTCACCTCCGCTTTCGGGGCGTAAATAGCCTCACCATTCGCGGTATTTTCGACAGTGCCGGTAACGGTAATGGTGGTTTGATCTGTGAAGTCATCGGTGTGAATCCCACGACCAAAGCCAGTAGCTGTGATCGTACCGCTGACCTCGATGCTGGTACGGCCAAGACCGCGATAGTACAAAGCTGTGCCGCTGCCGGTGTTGCTTAGTGTTCCCGCAATCCTGGTCGTCATCCGAGTATCAGCCCGAGAAAGAGTGTTGCCGGAGTAGCTGTTGGACAGCGAAGCTCCCGAAGCGAGCTCAAAGGTGTTGCCTTCACCGCCTGGGGCTAAATAGACCAGGGTGGCATAGGTCCAACCGGAATAGTTGGCCTTCCACAAAAGTGTCACACCAGCGGGAATGCTGATGGTGAGCATCGAGGCTGCATCTGACTTGGAGCCAGTGACAGTGATGGTGTCGCCATACCTCGCTGCGTTCATCGCAGCTTCAATTCTGCCTTGGATTCCAGCCACAGTGTCACTCTGGGTGATCGCCACAGAGGCACTCACTGCGTGTGCGTCGGGCACAGCTACTGTGATGAGTCCGATCATTACGGCGCACGCCACAAAGGCAGTCGCCGACAAACGTGTTAGCGCATTCATGCTTGTATTCCCTCTAATTGTGCCTCTCATTCTACGCATTTTTTTGCCAACAAACGGTACTTGTATCCAAATCGTGAACCACGTGTCGAGTAAACACCACCTCCTGGCACCAGCGATTAGCTCGCCCGACCCGCCGGTTTCTCCTGTGTTTTAGACCCCGCACTTGTTCTACCGGTAAACTCTTTCCTTGCATCATAAAAGGAGCAGATATGAAGAAACTGTTGGTTGCAGGAATCCTAGCCATGGTGGCCTTAGCTGGTTGTACGCCAAACACACCGCCGGAAGAGGGCACGCCCAATGCGAACACCCCGTCAGCAGGCAGTACGGCTCCCGCCGAGCCGAATCGCCATCAGACCATCACCGCTGAAGAAGCGAAAGAAATGATGGATGAGATGGATGAGAAAGATGGGGCTGCATTCATCATCCTCGATGTTCGCTCAGAGCAGGAGTACGTCCAACAGCACATTCCCGGTGCCATGTTGATCCCGGATACCGAAATTCTTCAACGCGCCGAGTCCAAGATCCCAGACAAGGACATCACGATCTTCGTTTATTGCCGCAGCGGGGTCAGGTCAGAGAAAGCCTCAACAGACCTCGATCACTTGGGCTACACCAAGGTCTACAACATGGGCGGAATCATCAACTGGCCCTATGACACCACCAGCGGATAAACCCTTCCCCACACCTGCCTTTCCCTGCGCAACAGGGAAAGGCACTGCCGTGTTTCCGCTTCACCAGCTATACTTTTTAAGCGAAGCCGATTTCGGCGTCAACTTCTCACGAAGGGGGAATAATGACGAACGACATATTCGGAGGGCTTGGAGATTTATTCGGCGGGTTTGCGAAGAGCGTACTTCCCAAGGACTCGCCTGAAGGCCAACTCATGGCTGCTGCGTCTGACGTGGCTGACTTGCAGAAACAAGAAGCAGACTTACTGGTGGAAATTGGGCGGGAGGCCTACGAGCAGAATCCTTCCGCGTGGGCCCAAGACACCAAGCTGACACTCATCCAGCAGAATCTCGAAGCTGCGAAGGCAGCCCTCGACACAGTCAAGCAGACACAAGAACAAGCCCAGGCAGCCCAAGCTGAAGAAGATGCCAAAGGCCGCTGCAGTAAGTGCGGAAACAAGAACCCCGAGAGTGTCAAGTTTTGCCAGGGCTGTGGAACACCTCTCGGAGAACCACCCAAATCCACATGTACGACCTGTGGAGCTGATCTAGGACCAGGCATTCGCTTCTGTGGTGAATGCGGAGCACGACAGGATTAAACTATGGCGACTTATAAGCAAGAATGCATTCACTGCCACAATATGATCGACCGGGATGCACATCTGTGCCCCAAGTGCGGATCCCGAAGCCCCTTCGGATACGGGTGCCCGTCATGTCTGAAGCCCGTAGAGCCCGGTGATGCTGTGTGCTCTGCATGCGGGCGAGCCTTGGCGACCTGCTGCCCATACTGCACTCAAGTGACATTCGCAGGCACCGATATCTGCGGATGGTGCGGGCGCTCACTTCTCATTCGCTGCCAAAACAAGAGATGCAACGAACTACAATTTTTTGAAAACACTAAATGCTTGGTTTGCGGCAAGGCCATCAAGAATGCCGCCCAGCAGATCGACGAAATTAAGAAGGGACAAAGGTAATGCTGCAAGCCTTTACTCGTAACTATCACGACAACTCCACCGATGCCGGTTTCCAGTTCACTCTCTACTGTGATTCCTGCAATGACGGCTACAAGACCAGCTTCATCGAGTCGGAAACATACAAGAAGGGCAAGGGTTCGCGCCTGCTCGGTCAGGGAGCTTCCATCGTTGGCGGTCTCCTCGGAGGCAAGCTCCATGATGTTGGTTATGCTGCTGAACGCGGCTCTAGTGTGCTGTCGGAACGTTTCGACGGCCACTCGCCCGAATGGCAGAAAGAGCATGAGCAGGTTTTCTCGCGAGCCCAAAATGAGGCTAGTCAGCATTTCCATCGCTGCCCAAGCTGCACCAGTTACGTCTGTGACCAGTGCTTCAACGAGGACGAGGGAATGTGCGTTCAATGTGCACCGCGTCAAGAGATCTATGTGGCTCAGGCCCGCGCCGATGCCATGAGGCGCAATATCGAAGAAGCCGGTCAGAATGCGACCGTATGGCAGGGCAATATCGAATCCAAGACGACAATCTGCAACACCTGCGGAAAACCAGCCGGCACAGGCAAGTTCTGCAATAACTGCGGTGCATCGATGGAATTGAAGGAATGCCCCAAGTGCGGTGCGAAGAATGCTCAGACCGTACGCTTCTGCAATAACTGCGGTGATAACCTCCAGCAGGTGGCAGTGCCCACGGGTGTCTGTCAGGGCTGCGGGACTCAGAACCCGCCTGGTACGCGATTCTGCGGTCAATGCGGGGTTGCGATCGGCGTGGCCTAAGGGGTACCGATGTCGTCGGCAGATGAGGCGAATGGTGCGCCCGAAGCCCCAAGCATCACCTATACAGCTATCGCAGACTCCGAGTTAATCACCGGTGAAGTACGCCTGCGGATTTCAGACAACTCCTTGTCTGTGACCGGGTTGTTTGAAGCCACCGAGATCTCGTTCATCGAGATCCAGGCACTGAAACTGGTGGACTACACAGTTGTCATCGAAACCGACTCCGGGCCCTTCCGGTTCTCACGCATGGGTGAGTGGTGTCAGCGTTTCTATGACGAAATCTGCGCCTACTACAACACGCTGGTGTCCAAATCCCTGTTCATTTCCACCAGTCCCATCCTGACAACCAATGGCACCTATCACTACAGCGAGTGGGGTACCCAGATCGATGGAGCAGCGCCGATCGCGGTCTACGACAACTGCGTGGCCACATTGCCACCTGATCTGAATGCACGTCGGGTACCACTGGTCTTCGCAACAGGTCTGACCAAGGGTGAGTTCGAGCTGACACTGAGTCTGGAAACCGGCGAGTCCTACACCTGGTCTCGTCTAGGCTACGACACTGATCTGTTCGCTGACTCCATCGAGGCTCAGATTCGTACTCTGCGTGAGAAGTCGCTGATGGCGATCCACGAGATTGACCCGACGTTGAACGCCAGCCAGGCCAGTCAATTGTCAGGGCTCATTCCGCATGGTGTGGCAGCCCCGCTGTCAGCTATCGCTGGTATTGCACCCTCGCTGGTCAGTGCTCTGGAGGACAAGATCGCCCAGACCTGCGCAGCCGAGACCTACACGGCGTTCAAGGAACTCTCCGGTTCGCAGCATATTTGTGTGGGCTTTCGAAAGAACGATCTCAAGTTCGGTTCACAACCGGGTCCAAGCTCGATGATGGCGGGGCTGACTCAGATTCTTCCGGGAGCCGCAGGTGAGGTCTTCGATGCAGCATCTGAAGCTGACGAAGAGAAAGTGGATCCCTACCTGATGTGGATGATCGTACCTTCCCCGAACGGGCAGTACGCCGCAGTCGAGTTCGCCTTCCCGAACTCGGCGACCTTCATCTACCGTACGAACGGAAACTTCGAGTTGTTCGCACGGGCCCTGAACAGGGCACTGGAAGCCATCGACTTCAAGCGTGAGGTCATCCGATTGACCGACGCGGAGCTTCTCAAGCCTGAAAACGCCCGCTACGCCATGGCAAATCGCCGTACTGCAGCACTGCAATTCGTACGTGCAAACTTCGTGACACGGGTGATCCACTCATCACTGGAAACATGGAAGCAGAAGCTCACCCAAGCCTGGATTTAGTCGTCTCGGTTGACAGCACCCACTGGAATAGACTTGAATAAACAGGTTGTGCCAGTGATGGTGCGCGCGAATGTAGCTCAATGGTAGAGCCCCAGCCTTCCAAGCTGGTCATGCGGGTTCGATTCCCGTCATTCGCTCCAGTGGTGTCTCGGGACATCGGAAACCGGTGAACCCTCATTTTGCGGGATCGCCGGTTTGTTGTTTTTGGGTGTGGGGTTGGTAATCCCTGGTGGGGTCAAGGATGAGGTCGCGCAGTATTTCACCAGTGGCGGTGTTGATAATTGTGATGTTGAGGTCTTGGAAGAGCATGGTGAAGAGGGAAGGGTTTTTCATGTAATATCATAATATCTTCGATTTCGTTTGAGAATTGACCCCCAACGACCCGATTAGACAATTCAATGTAGTTTATACCAGAATGGAACTACCTACTCAGGAAAGGATGACTACTATGGCAGTAGTTACCAGATACGCACACCGCATTGGTAGAAGGTTCCTAGGCGGTTTAGTTGTGACAACAATGGCACTCTCACTTGGTGTTGGTGCGACTATTGCATATGCCGATTCTTTGTCTTACACCTCGAATTCAGTGACTCTAAAGTACGACAGGATCTACGTGTCTGACAAGAATGCCGCTGGAAAAAATGAGACCGTGGGCTACGCTTCTGGGAGTTTGATGCACACTACCGGTTATTGCGAGGGTTCAAAATGTATTAACAAAGGAATTCATACCGTATCTGCTGTGACGAACTATGGAAAAGGTATCTATATGTACCAGACTGGCACGCACAACAGTATGGGATGGAGGAACCTGCCAGGGGGAGGATACTGGATTACCACGACATATTATGACAATCCAAAGCAGTCCGCCAATATCACGAAAACGAACGTGCAGGTAACTGTAAACGTGCCTGTCAAGCAACATGCGGGTTATAAAAACTGGAGTCTGACGGCATCTGTAAAGGCATGCAAAGATAAACCATGGGCAATAAACCCATGCTCGGTGACAAAGAAAGTCTAGTAGGGCACGGATTTGTCACTTCAATCTCTACTCTCTATTCAGGGTGTGAGTAGGAGCTTCGGTCAAACGCAAGCCTTACAAAATGTATCTGTAGATTTCTCTGAAGGAGTGAATGGCATTCTTGGGCCTAACGGAGCTGGTAAGACCACTTTGTTTCGAGTCCTGACTGGGGTGCTACAACCTTCCTCAGGGGATGTCTTTTGGCAAGGTAAAGAAATCAAGGATCGGAGATGGAAGCAGGCCTTCCAGCGACAAGTAGGATACCTACCTCAAGATCCAGGTTGGTTCGAGGGATTCACGGTCAAGCAATTGTGTCACTACTTTGCCGGGTTGCGGCAAGTGCCACGTGGTGTTCGTGCGCAACGAATAGAACACGCCATCGATTCAGTAGGTCTCTCAGAACAAGCTGGGACCAGCCTCAAGGCGTTGTCAGGTGGTCAGAGACGGCGAGCTTTCATTGCTCAGACGCTTATCCATGATCCGAGTATCCTTGTGCTGGATGAGCCCACATCGGGACTCGATCCTGTCCAGAGAGTGCAGATACGTGAACTCGTGGCGACGCTCGGGCGAGAACGAGTGGTTCTCTTGTCAACTCATCTCGTAGAGGATATTGCTCAAACAGCACGGAACATCGTAATACTCGACTCTGGGCGTCTTGTATGGGCTGGAGCTCCAGAGGAATTGTCCAGATTAGGTGGACATCGAGGAAATGCCAATGACTCTGTTACAACGGCATATGAGAGAGGATTTCTAGCAATGCTTGAGGAAACTAGTAATGTCTAAACTCTTGCCATGGGGAGGGTTGGTTGCCAGTCTTGGCGCATGTCTTGCCATGCTCCTCCCTGTGGATGATGGTACTCAAAACAGTTTTCTCTGTTCTCTAGCCGTCATGCTTCATGCCGCAATAGTGATATTTCCGTTGCTAGCTGGTGTGGCTTCGATTGATGCAACGTTCATGAATCGTGGAAGGTCTCGATTTCTACTTGAAGCGCTGCCCTCCTCTGCTCGACTTCGAGCAGCCAGTGGAAGAGTTGGATGGATCAGCCTGGCCGGATGTGCAGGAATCCTCTTAGCCTGTGTAGTGGCTGGGACACTCGCAGTTAGCAATGGGAGCCGATTCTCCTGGGGTGTCTGGCCATTCCTGCTCCTTGCATGTGTTGGCATAGTTTCGGCAACATGTATTGGCTGGGCGATTGGAGCCATAGCAAAGTCATGGTTTATCCCCCCGTTGATCATCATTGTGACCTACGGGGGGGCAGCCGCCAATATTAGCTATGTCCAACTGCCCTCTGCTGCGCTTTCAGCATTATGGACTCCAACACCGGCACTGCTTCATTTTCCCTTACCACTCATAGGCTGGACACTTGGTTTACATGTGTTGCTAGCCCTAGTTGGGGTTACTGGATGGCTGGTGTGGTGTCAGCTTACGAAACAACGAATCCTACTGCTTGTTACCGCCTTATTCCTCACCATTGGGTGCGCTGCGAGTATGGTCAATGGGTGGCTGGGGATTTCTGGAGCAGTCGTAGCGAACGATACTTCAGACTGGATTTGCGCTCCGCTGGCGTCTGGAGCTCAAGTCTGCCTACCACCTGAGCGGCCCCAGGACCTTCCAGATTTAGTGATTCAGTTAGAGAGTGTTAACACCCGAGCACTGCAATTGGATCCTGGACTTGCCTCCAGAACCTGGAGAGGCATTGACTCGCCTGCGGGAACTTCATTGGTGTACGAGTTGCCACTGGGTCAGTCCCCTACTCTCAGTCAACACGCAGGAGCTGCAGCTGCAAGTCTATTCATCGGCTGCGTGCTGGATGCACTCGACAAAGAGGATGAAGACCTACTTGACATGTATGCTGAGGCTCAAGTTATTGTTGCCACCTGGCTCGATCCTGAGGCCAACGGCAAATTCATAGATATCGAAGGGAACGTCTACTTCATCACCTTTGCTGATGCTCAGGATGCCTACAGGAAATCGATACAGTGCTAACAGCGACACCGATTCTATTTGCTCGAACCCGCTGGGTGATTGGGCTCGTGTTCATGGGTGTTGTCAGTTTCTGCGGCTCCTGGATTCTTCCCGTTGACTTGGTGGATAATCCTTTTGACCACATGCGCAGTCAGGTTGTCGTGGATTTGGTACCCCTTCTAGCATGTCTGGTCTGGTCTTTTATGGCTTATTCACCGTTGCCTGAAATGGAACGAAGCGCCGCAGGCTCCGTACTCCTGCGTCTTCGCCTTGCCTGGTGGACGCTAGCAGCAGTAATCATCATTTCAGCAGGGAATCTTGCCTATTGCTTCCGTGATGTGTCGGGATGGTTCATGGTTTCCCATATGCGGAATGCGTTATTCGGTTTAGCTATCGCTACGCTATGCACGCTTGTCCTTCCACAAGCTGCATCATGGATACCACTGTCTTTATACACAGGCGTGTGCTGGATTGCCGGCACTCTGGATGAATCGGGGACACCTAGGTTCTGGGCACTTCCTAGCTACATGGCAGATTCGTGGGTGGCTGCTGTAGTCACGGCTGTCCTGGCTATTACCAGTGTCGGTTTGTATTGCGTTTTTGAGCGTGGGAGAAACAGGTAGTCTGCTAGTGGTCAAGACATTAGAAGCGGATTATCACCGAGGTTGAGGCCAACTCGGATTCCGGAACCCCAATCCAGCCTGATAAGACTTTTGCGGATGCTGTCCATTCGTAGATTCCTACCTGGACCGATGTCACCCCTGTTGCGGTGGCCCAGGATTGGGCAAAGGCTGCACTTGACCAGGCGACTTCTTCAGTGGAAGCGGTGATGGTGATGTACGCGCGCTCCGAACCTTCGGCTGGGAAGGCTTGGACATTTGCCGTGGAGCCATATCCGCGGGTGAGCATAGACACCAGAAGATCCGGGTCAGCGGGTTCAGGGTTAAAAACCAGGCATGACCAGGCTGCGGGTGTTTCACCGGTCAGTGCTGAGGCCAGGATTCGGGATCGGGCAACATGCTGGTCGTAGGCGTCGGGGAATCCGGAGCGTTGTACTTCCTGGGCGACCCACCCGAGATCGGACGTCTGCCAATCGGGGACCTTCACCATCGCCTCGTAGAACTTCGCTGAGGAATAGAAGGGATCCATGATCTGTTCTTCGGTGCCCCAGCCCTGAGAGGGGCGCTGCTGGAAGAGTCCCAGGGAATCGCGGTCACCATAGTCGAGGTTACGAATCTGGGATTCCTGGAAGGCGGTGGCTAAGGCAATGGACACAGCACGCGGAATCAGGCCGCGCTGGGCTGCGACCCCGGCGATAATAGAGGCGTTTTGAGACTGTTCAATATCAATCTCGGCCCTTTCCTGATCGATCGTGGATTGACAATAGACATTCGGCGGCGGTGGGGGATCGGCCCAGAGCGTTGATACCCAGCGGTAGACCCCGATTCCGCCGATGACAAGGGCAACCACGAGCAGAACAGTGGCAATCACGATCAGGACAGTACGCGCATTACTCTTTTTCATGAATCAGTTCCGATGCAGTTCTGCGTTGAGTGTGACCCGGCGGTCTCCGTGGGGGAGAACCTTGACTTGGCCAGAGAGGGAATCGCGGATATACAGCCATCCGGATTGACCGGAGAGTTCTGCAGCTTTCACCACTGTGTCGTCCGGCAGGAGTACCTTTGTACCAGCGGTGACATAGAGTCCGGCTTCAACGATGCAGTCGTCTCCTAAGCTGATCCCCACCCCAGCTTGGGCACCGAGCAAGCAGCGCTTACCAATAGTGATCGTCTCCTGGCCGCCGCCTGAGAGCGTACGCATGATGGAAGCTCCGCCTCCGATATCTGAACCTTCTCCGATAATGACACCCGCAGAGATGCGCCCTTCAACCATGGAGGTTCCCAGAGTTCCAGCGTTGAAATTCACGAAGCCCTCGTGCATCACTGTTGTGCCTTCACCAAGATAAGCTCCCAGCCGTACGCGATCAGCATCGCCGATTCTTACCCCGGAGGGGACAACGTAGTCCACCATACGCGGGAACTTGTCAACGCTGAAAACTGTGAGCGGACCCATCGTACGCAGCGCGGCGCGTACTTCTTCAAAACCTTCCACAGCACAAGGGCCTGCTGAGGTCCACACCACATTGGGAAGCACAGAGAAGATACCGGTCAGATTGATGGACCGAGGCTCGCAGATGCGGTGAGACAGCAGGTGTAGGCGCAGATAGGTATCCGGAACGTCGCTCGGCGGAGCATCCAAATCGATCTCAATACGAACCAGGCGTGTTCTCACCTTGCGCAGAGGATCCACAGCATCCCTCGGCGGGTCATTCGTGGGTTGGTCGGAGGGCAGAGGGCCCAGCAGGGGCTGCGGGAACCAGCAATCGAGGATGCCGGCTGTGTCATGGACCGTGGCAAACCCCGTACCTGATGCGATCCGAGTGCTCATGGATCAAGCCTACTTGGAATCCATGGCAGTAGGAGGAATTGACACCACCGCTATTTGTGGAATCAGCTCGAAGCGCTTGTCAAGCGGCTAGGATCTCGATAGTGTGAAGATATCTCGTCACCTGAGCTGAAGAGGCGCAGTTCAGTGACCCGGCTGATCCAATGTTGTATCGAAGGAGTCTTAGGATGTCGTCTCGTCTATCAATGTCTGATGTCAAGCTGCACGGGCTAGCTGTGCTGAGTTCTGTTGTTGTGGGGGTTGCCTTATGTGTTCAGTGCCTGCCGATGGCTGTGATCGCCCAGGCAGCACCTGCGGCACAGTACACCGTGGTCTATGACTACACAACCAATGGCGGTGTCCCGGAATCTGGTGCTCCTGACTCGACCATTGCAGAATCTGGGTCCTTGGTGAGTCTGCCTACGGCCACCAAACCTGGGTGGAGTTTCGAAGGGTGGAGTACCGATAAGGATGCGCACTCTGGGTGGATCGGCTATGTGCCGGTGAGCCAGATTATTCCTGCCTCAGTGACGGATCAGTTGGATCATGCCACCCCAGGCAGCACAGCGATGTTCCAGGATCTGTCGAACTGGAATGTTGAGGACGGAATCTGGAGTGTTGCCGACTCGAAGCTGATCCGCAACTACAGTCTTGGTACTTCAGGGTGGAGATTTGCTCAGCTCAAGGACCGTCAGGTTATTGATGGCACAGTGTCGATGACAGTGACCATGCGTCAGCAGGCTCCTGGCGCGATTGCTTATGCGGGGCTAGGAGTACGCCAGAGTGTCGATGCAGGCGGGTGGGCCTCCGGGTATGTGATCGCTGTGGGGTGGAACTGCACTAATCGTCCGGTCGTTGAGATCCACAAGAGAGGGCCTGGTTGGAACAAGTTAGCGGAGTTCTACCTTGATGGAGTGAAGATGGGAGACCAAATCACCATTGCGGTTGAGATGATGGGTTCCAGGATCGATGTCTATGCCAATGGTGGGTTTGTGTACGGCTTTGATTCGACCTCCAGTGGTTCGGA
>WQYJ01000040.1 GCA_009781325.1 Propionibacteriaceae bacterium
AAGTCTTCACGTCGGCTGCCGGGGGTCCTGCCTTTGGCAGGATGACCGGGGGTTGGGTTTGGATTGGGGAATAGATCTTTTCTCTAGTCCTTACGTCGGCTGCCGGGGGTCCTGCCTGGCGGCAGGATGACCGGGGGTTGGGTTTTCTTTTTGTGGTTGTGCTGTCGTTTGTTGTTGTGTGGTGCTTGACTTCCGGAACTTTTCCTCGGGTCATCCTGCCGCAGGCAGGACCCCCGGCAGCCGACGTGAGGACTTGGGTCACGTCAGGTGGTTTTGGGGGTGCGGGTGAAGCGGCTTCGAACGGGGGGTTCTTCGGGTTCGCCGTCGGCTCTTCGAGCCGCCTTGCGTTTGTCGTTGATCCGGCAGATGACTTCGGCGATGAAGTACATCGCTACCATGGGCAGCATCAGAGCCAGCATTGTTAGCCCATCGGTGGTTGGGGTGGTGATGGCGGCGAAGAGGGCGCAGATGAGGATGGCTGGGCCGCGGAATTTCCCTAGTGCAGCCCCGGAGACCAGCCCCAAAGCGTTGAGACTGACCAGAAGAATAGGTAACTGAAAGGCCAAGCCGAAAATCAGAAGGATACGCAGCTCAAAGTTCATGAACGTACCCACATCATTCAGGTTCACCACCGAGGGAGGATTAAAGTCCAAAAGAGTCGCAAAGGCCAAAGGGCAGATCATGTAGCCCATCGTGACACCGGCAAGAAACAGCGGAATCCCAGCACCCAAGAACCGTACGACCATGCGCCTCTCACGCTTCTCCAGCGCAGGAACAATAAAACGCCATAGTTGATAGAGCCAGATCGGGCACGCCGCAATAAACCCCGCAACAAAACCCACACGGAAGAACAACGAGAAACCTGCGGTCACACCCTGAGTGACCATATCGACCCGATCATTCGGGCGCCGAGCAGTGAAAATCTCAACTGCCTGATCGATAGGTGCTAAAACAAGGTGAAGAAGCTGAGCCTGAAAAACCAAGGCGACAGCGGTCGTCACAACAACCGCACCGGCAATCACAAGGATACGATAACGAATTTCGCGTAAATGATCGGGGAGAGACATCTTCCCGCCGGACTCCGCCTTGGGCGGGCGCAGCCACGCCAAAGACAGACGTTTCTTGGCCACCAGCGGCCCCCGTTAGCTTGGATCGGTTTGGCTCGGTGAGGACTCAGAAGGAGTTGACTTCATCTCCACGCTCGACTCAGCCGGTGGGGCCTCAACCGATTCTGCGGTCTTCTTCTCTCCATCGGGACCAATGAGTTCGTCTTTAAACTCCCTGATGGCCTTGCCGGAAGCCTTGCCTAATCCAGCAAGCCGTGACCCACCAAAGATGACCAATACGATTGCAAGAATGATAAGCAGCTGCTGCCAGCCAAGCATACCCACGAGCATAGCCATGTGTGTCCTCCAAAAAACTCCAAGTGAGTCAATCCTCATCGTTGATTGATCCTAGCACGCCTGACTGGGCAATGACTTCTCCTGAATCCCAGGGATACACACACCCGCGCTAGACTGTAGCCGTGACTGCGATGTTCTTGGACATAGGCGCAGGCGAAGTGATCGTCCTGGTCGTACTGGCGGCTATCTTTCTTGGGCCAGACCGGGTGCCTCCGATCGCTAAAAAGATTGGTCGAGTACTCAAATTCGTACGGAAAATAGCTAACAATGCAACCGACCAAATCAAAGCCGAACTTGGAGAAGAGTACGCGGATCTGGGTCTCGACGACCTCAAGCCGAAGAACCTCGCCGCTACAGTCCTGCCCAACGACATCGCTTCCGAAATGGCGACCCTGCGAGCAGAACTCGAAGGGATGCGTACAGAGATGACTCGGTTGCAGCTCCACTCAGGTGTCAATCCCCTCACATCTGCCGCAAAGTCCAGGATTTCCTCGTCAAACCCACAGGCAGCGTCGGTCGTCGACGAATCCGTGTCATCAGCTCAAGAATCAGCATCCCAGGTAGCAGAAGAAATGGCATCACTGACCGATGCGATGAAAACTATTCTGAAGCCTTAGGCCTCGAGTTCAGCGAAAGCAGCCAGCGACAAAGCAGCAGACTCTTCATCGAGTTGCTCGATCGCGAACCCATTGGCGACAATCACAAAATCCCCGACCTGCGCATCAGGAACATAGGCAAAACAGTACGACGCAGCAGACCCCTCGACCAGCCCCATGCGCATAGGACCATCACCGATCTCAACGATCCGTACTGGTTTTGCCACACACATGCTAGCTTCCTTCCGCCCTGGCTACTGTATCGACAACTAAACCCATTGTGCCAGCCGGGGCTGAGGAACAGGGCAGACAGGGATCAGCCTCGCGGATCGCATCCTCCATGGAAGCCTGGACAGCGCCTCCACCCGAGATTGCTGCTGTACGCAGCAACTCGCCTAGCCAGGGCTCATTTTGTGCCGTAGGAGTCAAAATGGTGGCCTTAGCGATGTGACCATCACTGGTGGTCGCATAACGATGGACGAGCAAGCCTCGCGCTGAGTCAACCCAGCCCACACCCACTGTTGCTGGGAGGAACTTCGGGAAGCGCCGAGAGGGTTCCCCAGACGTCAGCACGGGAGCATCCAGCAGCCGAGAGATCGCTTCAATAGAGTGCAGCACCATGATTGCCCGTGCAGCGCTAGCCCCGCCGCCGCTTTCCCGCCACATCTGCTGCAGGATCGACGCCAAGGGAGTCGTCAGCAATCCAACGCGCATCTGCGCCATCGGACCAACGCGGTAGGCACCGCGCGCAGACCCCAAAGAACGCAGATAGGGCCGCGGAGCAGACGACCCAGGTACGCCCTCAGCCACGAGGTCATCCCATTGAGCTGGCCGTGCCGCGTCGATGGCGAGCCATCCGTCTGTAGAGATTGCCCGCAGGCGCGTACCGAAGAGATCGATCTGCCCGGTTTCATCAATCAGGGCGACATCGGTGCCCTTGAATTGATCGGGAAGCGACGGCATCGCTAGGGTCTGCTCGGCGATCTGGAAGGCTACTGCAATGGCATCTTTCACCATCGCCGCACACTTATCGCGAAGCTCGCCATTCACCGGCGCGACGACTCCACCTGGTACGGCCACCGCCGGGAAATGGCCCGGCGCGCCCACCGCTGTCATAACGGCCTTGGTGAACTGACGAAGGATCAATGCCTTCTCCGGGAAGACCTGGAAGATGCCCACCAGGTGTGTCGAGACAATCGAGGCATAGTGGAGCATCCGGCGTACGGCCACAGCAGTGGGAGGAAGGTCGGTCAACACCGCGAGTGACTCTAGGGCACGCATCCCGGCGAGGTGGTGAGCACCTGGACAAATCGAACAGAGACGTTCAACTAATCCGGGGACTTCCATGGTCGGGCGACCGGTGAGCATGGCATCGACACGGGGGAGTCCTGTCAGGTCAAAGGACGCACTCGCGACCCCACCGGCATTGTCACGGGTTACCGTGACTCGGGCGGGAGCAGGATCAATGATCTGATCCACGATAATATGCTGGGACATGGTCTGCCTTAGATTCTTAAGGCACAGGCATGAAAGAATAAGCCCGTGCACGAACTTGGATTACTGGCATCAGTGGTGAGCGCTGTTGAGGATAAGAGGGCGGCTCTTGGTGCCGTTGGGGTTGAGCGGGTCAGTCTTCGTGTGGGTACGCGCAGCGGCGCAGTGCCGGAAGCCCTGCTGGGTGCTTGGCCATTTGCCATCGTCGGTACATCCTTGGAAGAAGCTGTGCTGGACATCGATATTATCGAAGCTGCGGTCTGGTGTTCCACCTGTCAAGCGAATCGTGAGATAGATCAGTTCTACCAGTGGCGGTGCCCAGTATGCGACACCCCGACTGCTCAGCTTGTCGCAGGCTTAGAGTTCGAGGTTATCAGCGCGGATATGGTTATGGAGCAGAACACCAGCCCTGAATGACCTCAACAGCCTTCCTCGTTGCCGAATCCAAGGCATCAGTCACAACCTGGGTCAAGCCAACGCGCAGATCAACAGACTCCGGGACGATTCCCACCACGACAATCTCATTGGGTTCATGTCCCAACATCCGGGCGGCTGTGAGGATGTCGAGAAGTCCAACTTGATGGGGAGATAGCTTCGCCGATAGAAGGCGCGGTATTTGGTCACCAGTTACCACGCGTACTTCACCAGGAGTCGTACCAGCAACAGCATCGAGAATCAGCAGATGATCGGCATCTTGGACAACCGGGAGCAAGGACATCCCGCCGATTCCACCGTAGACGAACTCTATTCCTGGAGGATCACATGCAGCTTCAACGAGCTCAAGAAGTGTCACCCCGATGCCGTCATCACCCATGATCGTATTACCGACCCCCATCACAGTGATGGCCGGGTGCTGATCAGGCATCGGGGCGTTATCCAAACGACTCATTCGACCATCGGCGCATCGACCGGCTGTGATCCGCGCTTGACCCAGACATTGCCATTAATCATCGCGGACAGACCGCCATGGCGTTCCAGGGATTCTGAGCGCAGAACCAGGTAGATGTGCATGATCACGAACATCCACAACAGGAACATCAGCATCGTGTGGAACAGGCGAAGCATCGGAATGCCGACCCAGTGTGCTGGGATCGCCAACCAGTTCCAGATGAAGAACCCCTGATGATAGAGGCTATAGAGGCTGAACCCGAAGAGCATCTGCAGACCGCAGGCAACATACACCGAGGTGTACGCAAGCTGCTGGAGCGGATTATGACCGAGATACAGCGGAGCGTGGTCCTTGATGAAGGTGTAGTGCTGGAGAATACGACCGAGGTTCTTGACATCTTCCTTCTTCTTCAGCGGCCACATCGACGGCCAGCGCAGGTAGCGGTCACGAGACATGAAGGCTGACCATATTCGCGTCAATCCGATCAGGAGCCACCCAAAAGCAGCAGTGAAGTGGATCAAGCGGACCCAGCCCATCAGGAAGCCTATGCCCTCACCTGTGTAGGGAGAAGGACCGAAGAATGGATCCAGGATGAACAAACCAGTACAACTCAGGATGAAGATCACAGCGACATTCAGCCAATGCTGGAAGCGCAGCGAAGCTGACCAGATGCGTACCGGAGCCCACACAGCAGGTCCGGAGGAGATTCCGGCAGCCACGACTGGGTGGATCGTCTCTGGGCATACTGGAATGAAGCCCTCAACGGTGAATTTCCCCACAACGTCATTCTCAACAGGAGCACTGGCAATCACAAGCGGACGCCAATCGTGACGAATCACGACGCCAGCATTCTTCTTGAGGATAGTCTTCTGCTCAATGTTGATCTTCGAGTGTGCGAGAACTGCATCCATATCGCCGCGCATGACGACGAGATCTTCGGTCGTACCATCGCTTTGAACGCAGTCGCGTACTCTCACCAGAGAGTAGCGCCGCTTCAGGCTAGCCGGATCGACATCGTTCACATCGACTTCGGGTACAGCGATGTTGGGGTAATTCTCCTTGAGAGCCTTCACAGTTGCCCGATCCACAGGATCCTTACTCTTGGGCGGACTTGCCGCCGCGAGCGCCATGATGCGCCCCTCGCTCACCGAGCCAAGAGTGAACGCTGTCCCAGCAATAAGCTTGGGCAGCTTCACCTTGGCACCGGTTGCGGTGGAGATTGTTGTCATGATTCTGCCACCTGGAGTTCCTGGCCGTCGGTGTCGAGCACATGCACAGCACATGACATACACGGATCGAACGAGTGGATTGTACGAAGCGGTTCGAGCGGCTGAGATGGATCAACCAGAGGATGCTTGCCATTACCAGCCAAGGATGTTTCGTATGGCCCCATCACATCTTCCTCGTCGCGTCCGCCGCTGAGCCACGTGGTGGGAACCACGCACTGATAGCGATCGATCTTGCCGTTCTTGACGGTTACCCAGTGGCTGAGGTTGCCGCGCGGTACTTCAGCGAAGCAATAACCAGAAGCTTCCTTCGGCCATGATGAGGGAGCCCAACGGGAGGCGTCGAAGACTGAGATATCGCCGCGCTTGAGGTTCGCGACAAATTCTGGGAATGTCTCTTCGGCCAATCTCTCGGCAGAGATCAGGCACTCAACTGCGCGAGCCAGCGTACGACCAGCAGTGGAGTTGAGCTGAGCAAGAGAAATGTCGAGCGACTCTGCAGCACCGTTCACGATCTCTACCGTACGCGGGTGTCCTTGAGCGTACGCCAAGAGCACACGAGAGATAGGACCAACCTGCATGGGGCGTCCGTCATAGCGTGGAGCCTTGGACCAGGTGTACTTGTCGTCGTCTCCCAACCATTCGTACGGCGGGGTCGGCCCGGAGTAATCAACCTCAGTCTCACCAATATCAGGGGTTAATGTCTTCTTACCATCGGGGTAGGTCAGCCAAGCCGAAGCAATAGATTCCGAGACCAGTGCAGGATCGAAGGGCAGTACCTTGGAGAAATCATCATCGAAGATAACACCGGGCTTGATCGGAGATCTCTGAACATTGTCATTGGGATCACCAGGATAGGCTGTTCCCGACAAGCCGACAGCGAGATAGTTGGGGCTCGAAGCACCAATATCGAAGTAGTCCTTGTAGACACCCAAGATAGCCAACCCATCGGGGATATAGCAGGTCTTGACGAACTCAACGGATTCATCGATCCAGTTCTTGATGTCGCCGAGCTGAACCTGGTTGATTGACTCGGAGCGATTCGGGTCAATTGTGCAGGCCATTCCGCCCACGAGGAAGTTCGGGTGCGGGTTCTTACCGCCGAAGACCGTATGGATACGGATCATCGAACGCTGGAACTCCAGAGCATCAAGATAGTGAGCAACTGCCATCAAGTCAGCCTCAGGTGGGAGCCGGTAATCCGGATGACCCCAGTATCCACCGGTGAAGATGGAAAGCTGGCCTGAATCGAGGATGCCCTGCACGGTGTCGCGTACCTGAGCGAAACGCTGAACGGTATTACCCTTCCAGGTCGAACCGATGGCATTGGCGAATTCCAAGGTCTTCTCGGGGTCCGCCTTCACTGCGTTAGCGACGTTGACGAAGTCCAGTGCATGCAGATGGTAGAAGTGAATCACGTGATCCTGGATAGCCAGGGACTCCATGATCATGTCGCGGATCAGCAGCGCCTGCGGTGGAGGTGTTGCACCAATGGCGTTTTCGACTGCAGTGATGGATGTCACAGCATGAACGGCAGTGCAGACACCGCAGATACGCTGGGTGAACGCCCAAGCATCACGGGGATCGCGGTCTTTGAGGATGGTTTCAATACCACGGAACTGTGTGGCTTCGCTCCATGCCTTGACGATAGCTCCAGCTTCAGTTTCGAGCTCGATGCGTAGGTGACCCTCAATACGAGTGAGAGGGTCGATGACAACACGGTCTGCCATGGTCTATTCCACCTTTCCGGAATCGTTGGTTGCGGTCACATCATCTGAGGCAACCTCTGGTTCTGCGAGGACTGCGGCCGACTCGGCGCCGATGTCACCGAAGGCTTCGAGCGGCGTGGCGGCTTCGGCGCGCTTACCAGCGCCCTTACGGATTGCCGTGACACCGGTGTGGATTGCCACACCAGCCACAGTTGCGGCAACCATACCCAGACCCACCTTCTCTGCCGTTGCTTCAATACCCAGACCTGGGACGCGAGGCAGCCTGTTATAGAGAGGTGTGAATCGATCGAAGAAGTCCTTCTCTGTGCAGCCGATGCAGGGGTGTCCTGCGCCAACTGGCCAGTTGGTGTGCATGTTCCACTGAATAATGGGGCAGGCACTGAATGTCGATGGTCCCTTGCAGCCCATGTGATACAGGCACCAACCGTTGCGTGCTCCCTCGTCATCGAAAGTACGAACGAACTGGCCGGCATCGAAGTGCGGACGGCGCTGGCAGGAGTCGTGGATGCGCTGATCATAAGCAAACAGCGGACGACCTTCAGCATCGGTCTTCGGGGTAGTCCCGTGTGTCAGGATGTACGCCACGGAAGCGAGAATGATTTCACCAATCGGCGGGCATCCGGCAACGTTAATGACCGGCTTGTCGCGGATGATCTGGTCAACACCGACAGCCCCAGTGGGGTTCGGCTTGGCCGCTTGGACAGACCCGAATACTGCGCATGCCCCAACAGCAAGAATCGCCTCAGCGTTCTTGGCGGACTTGCGTAGGACGGATTCAGCTGATTCACCGCCGATGCAGCAGTAGATGCCGTTGTCCTTGATGGGGATCGAACCATTAACCACGAGGATATGCGGCTCTTCATTGATCTTGTCCAGAACAGAGTTAGCTGCATCGCCAGCGGCTGCCATGACCAGTTCGTTGTATTCGACGGAGAGCAGGTTCAGGACTACGTCCTCAACTGTGGTGCCTCCGGAGCGCAGTACGCTCTCCATGCAGCCAGTACATTCCTGTAACTGCAGCCATACAACAACGGGTTTGGTGACCGAATCCAACGCTTGCGCGATGTCATCGGCAGTAACTGGGCCATCAGTGGGCTCCGCAAGAGCTCGGGGAACCGAGCCCATAACGGCTGATCCGGCAGCGAAAGCTGCTGCTAGACCGCCGCAGAACTTGAGGAAGTCTCGGCGGGAGACGCCAGCCTTCTCTAAGTTCTCTGCAAAAGTTGGCTCTTGCCAACCATCTAGTGAATATGTCACGCGAACTCCGCTCCTTTGTGGGTGTTTAGCCGCCCCGTTCGCCGAGGGTGAGTCTGTGCACCATCACGCCGCCATAACCGCCGACGCTAGGTGTCGATCACAATCCACATCGTAGCGGAAAATATTGGGAATAATCTAGCGCCATTCGTAGTTATCCTAAATATGTATGGTGTCATCGTTAAACCGTTGGAGTTGATTACTCAGCAACCCGGTTGCCCGGTGCATCGCGAGCTTAATACGACAA
The DNA here is from genome assembly GCA_009781325.1 of Propionibacteriaceae bacterium. Classification (GTDB taxonomy): domain Bacteria; phylum Actinomycetota; class Actinomycetes; order Propionibacteriales; family Propionibacteriaceae; genus WQYJ01. The sequence goes on from WQYJ01000040.1 coordinate 8,840, forward strand.
GACAAAACCTATTGTCACATAGGAAAAATAATATGGATATTAGTCACTTTTCGGGGCCAGAAAAACCCCAAAAAAGTGAATTTACAAAGAAAGTATCCAAAATATTTCCAGAGCCCTCTTGGGTTTCGCCATATCGGATGGCAATATGTTGATGAGGGGCAAAGTCGCATACCGCTAGAGGAAGCGGATGCTGAGAGGGATGTGTAAAAGATCATGGCTGTGCTGTGCCGTCGCGCCTACGCGCGTACGCAAAATCAGAGTGCCGCACCCGAGCAGGTGCAGGGCACATCTGATCTGCATGCACGCAGGTCAATCCCTACCGCTTCTACAGACACCAAGCCTCGCCGAGGAATCAAACGCAGCCGCAGGCCCGGGATTCTCGTCGCACTGTCCACTGTTCTGATGGTCGCCTCGATTGCTGTGACCTACGCTCTATGGAGTACACATGTCACAGACGGAGCCATCGTCACCGCAGGAAATCTGTCCATGACACTGGGTGACCTGCGATGGGAATGCACCCAGCAGAAGGAGTCGGGAACAGCCTCGACTCTTCCGGACTTCTACCTTGCACCCGGTAATACCTTGACGATTCGCCAGGACATCACCACCAGTCTGGTTGGGGATAACCTCTCTGTGGCGCTAAGTGTGGAATTCTCCACTTTGCCGGATTATGTGAGCGGAACCTGGTATGTCCGTCAAGACGGGATCCAGTTCTTACCGAAGAAGGGCAGTGTGCCGATTTCGCAAGCTCTGGTGATTCCGCATGAAATGTACTCAGCAGAAAGCCACTGGGAGATCGTGATTGACCTTGTTGTTTCACCGCACGGCAGTCACTGGGTTGATCCCACAACCACATCCTCAGCACCCCCGCTGAAACTAGGAACCCTCACAGTCATCGCCCAGCAAGAACGGTGCGGAGACGGATTCATGGGACCTTGTTTGACTGGAGGTACGCCATGAGCCGGGTTCGTTATTTCGTATTCTCCCTGGGGCTTCCCATTATTGCGGTGATCCTAGGACTCACCTCCGGAAGTTCCTATGCACTATGGTCTGCTCAAGGAACCAGCGAAGATCTACGGCCCCAGCACGGGGTTCTAGGATTCGCTGTCACCAAGGACTCCGTGGTTCACGTCTCCTCCTCAGGGGGGGCCGCGGCCTTCACAATCGGTGCCGCGGAGGCAACGGTGCTGTTCAACTCAGCGGTGGACTCCGCGGGAAAGGTCTGGACCGCCGTACCCTTCGATGTGACGATGCTGACGTCCTCTCAGTGCGGGATGAACTACTCCTTGAGCGTGGCTAAGCCGTCACCAGCCTCAGTCCTCGGGTCTGGATCCGCTAGCCAGATTCTCTTCCCAGTCCAAGATCCTTCCTCCTGTACGGTCGCTGCTGGTGCGAACGCACCGGCGTACCCCGGAGGAACAGTGACAGGAATCGCACCTGGAGTAGCGGGGGTCCAAACCCAGGTTGACCACTGGTGCTTGGTGGTGTCCTCACAGCCCTATCGCTATGAGAACACAGCCTCTGCATCCGGAACATCCGCCTCAGGGTCGGTGTGGTCAACACCAGGTCCGAACTCCGCATGGTGGACCTTCGTGTTCCCCGATCCTGGTCTGGAACCCGATGTCACCATCACAGCAACTCCGAGTAAGGATTCGGGGTGCAAGCTATGACAACACACAATCTTGGAGAAGGGCTAACACTCGCCCGTCTTCAGGGGCTCGAGAACTCGAGTCTCAGGCTTAGCCCAAATCCACCGATCCATGCCTGCTACGCGACTCCCGATGGGCGCGCTGGCTGCGTTGCCGATGCTTGTCAGGCGTCTAGCCTGCCTGCGCATCGGCCGCCTTGCCATCGCACCCATCGGGTGCCGCTCGCAACGGCAGCGATCAGTGGATTCGGGCTTAGGCCTACAGCAATGAAGGGTTCAACGAGCCCACTTAATAAGGAGAAGAAATGACTCAAAAGTCAAACAAAAGGCGCAATGCGGTAATCGCAGCTGTGGCTGGGGCAGCCCTCTTCTTGGGCGGGTCCACATACGCACTATGGACTGCAACAGCAGATCTGAACGGGGCAAGCATTTCCTCGGGTAATCTCAACCTCTCTTCCGCAGACGATGTTCTGGCTTACGACGTTTCCAGCGACCGCGGCTACTCAGCCGATGTTGTGGTTGCTGACTTCGGAGCGAATATCAATATCGGAAAAAAGGGAGTAGCGGTTGACTTGGATTCTTGGAACATCGTTCCTGGGGACAAGCTAGCCCTTGTTCTGCCTTTCGAGGTCGAGTTAGTTGGAGATAACCTTGCTGCCGAGTTGACCATATCTCTGGATGAGATTATCGCTTCACCTGGTTTCAGAAAAGGCAACCTTGAGATCGCCTTTGACACCATTGTCGATGGGGTTACAGACAGCGACATTGATCCCGAAGAGTCCCCCATCTCGCTGGGTGTCTTTGGGAATTCCAACTCAGGAGGATTCCTGAACGATGTTACCGTCGTTGTTAACTCTACGACAGGCAAGTCAGCCGGTGTTGTGGTGATGTATGTCACGTTCAACAAAGCCGCGGAAGATGACATGACCAAGGTTATGGATTTGGCAGAAAAGATCGAACTGACGCTGACCCAGTACAGGCCAAGCTAATCACAGCGGATTGCTGGTGAGTCTTCCTCACTGGCACAGGGCAACAGGGAGTGGCCCAACGCCACTCCCTGAGCCCAACCGCATAACTGACAGACACGATGATTGGATAATCAGTGAATCAGACAAAGACCAAGAATAGCTGGGGATCAGCTATCGGCTCGGGAGCCGTCACCTTCGTGACACTGGCTTTCCTAGTCATGGCTGGCCTGCTCGTGGTTGCACCCAAAATCATGGGTGGGATGAGCTTGACAGTACTCACAGGATCGATGGAACCCGGGATCATGCCTGGGGATATCGTAGTCACCAAGGGAATTGACGAAGCAGCAGCGACAGAGCTATCTATCGGCGACGTGATTGTTTTCCTCCCTTTCCCCGATGACCCAACTCTGGTGACCCACAGGATCATGGCAAAGACCGTGACTGCTGATGGAGTTGCTTTCGTCACCCAAGGTGACAACAACTCAGTCGAAGACCCGTGGAATCCGGTGCAACCGCACCAGATACGCGGAGAGGTTGCTTATGTCGTACCCAAGGTTGGCTTTGTGGCTCAGTGGGTCGGTCCGTACACAGCATGGCTCATCCCCGCAGTGGGTGGGCTGATCCTGGGGTACGCCGTACTGACCTTTGCTCGCAGTTTCCGCAAAGAACCCAGTCCCGAAACCGCACCCGAACCCTAAAGACGACTGACAAGGAGGCAGCAAGGCGATGAAAGTCCATCTGAAGCTATTCGCGGCAAGCATGCTGGTGATGTGTGGTCTGATTATTGCGCCTGCAAATGTTCATGCAGAGCCGATGGTCACCACATCACCAAGTCTTGTCCAGCTCAGGTGGGATGACACAACAACCTTGCTGAACTGGGATGGTTCCAAACGAGCAGTCGCGACAGCGACCTTCTCTGAATCGGGAATTGTTTTAGTCCCAGGTGACCTAGTTGAACACCGCGCAACGGTGGTCAATGGAGGTCCCTCTACGGCAAACGTGACTGTGCAGATTGCCGATGTCACGACAGTCAATCCCCACGGAGTCGGAAACCCTGACTTTGAAGAAGTCATCCGGATGTTCTGGGATATCGACGGATACGCTGGTGACCATCTCTGGAAGGATCTGCGTCTTGCGCAAAATGGGCTTGGCGTCTCCCACTCAGTGAGTTTCACCCTTGACCAGGACGAAGAGTTTTCAATGATCCTGGGCTACTATTTCCCGCTGTTCGCTATGGGCGGTAATCCCATGTCGGGTGACACATC
>WQYJ01000041.1 GCA_009781325.1 Propionibacteriaceae bacterium
AGACCCTACGTTGGCTGCCGGGGGCCCTGCCTGCGGCAGGGTGACCAGGGTTACTGCGGCTGACTTGGGGCGTGACAATGGGGACGGTCCCCATTGTCACAAAACAGTATTGTGGCGGGTATCACCGTTGTTACCCGCCACAATTCTTTTACTGAGTTCTACGTTACAAACTCAGTAGCTTTTCCATCAACTCGATAGCTGACTCTGGAATGATCGTACCAGGTGGATAGATCGCCACGGCACCATCTTTATACAATTGGTCATAATCGTCGGGTGGAATGACCCCGCCGACGGTGATCAAGATGTCTTGACCGCCGACCTTATCCAGCTCCTCGCGCAGGGCGGGAACCAGAACCAGGTGACCTGCAGCCAGGGAGCTAACCCCAACCACGTGGACATCGGAATCGATGGCCTGGCGGGCTGCCTCGGCTGGTGTCTGGAACAGCGGTCCCACGTCGACATCCATACCCAGATCAGCGTACGCGGTGGAGACCACCTTCTGACCGCGGTCGTGACCGTCCTGGCCCATCTTGGCGATGAGGATACGCGGACGACGACCTGTCTTTTCGGCGAACTCGTCGACAAGGCTGCGAGCCCTCTCGATCAACGGAGTTGAGCCAGTCTCAGCAGAGTAGACACCAGAGATCGTGCGAATCTGAGCGGTGTAGCGCCCGAATGACTTCTCCAAGGCATCCGAGATTTCACCGATCGTTGCCTTCTCACGAGCAGCATCGATAGCCAGCTTCAACAGGTTGCGCTCGGGATCGGTCGCATCCTGGTTGTCTGCTGCCCATGTCAGCTTCGCCAACGCAGCCTGGGTTGCTTCCTCATTACGCTCGGCACGCAACTGGGCGAGCTTGGCGAGTTGCTCCTCGCGTACTGCCTTGTTGTCGACCTTGAGTACGTCAGGAAGCTGATCATTCTCGACCAGATACTTGTTGACACCCATGATGGTCTGCTGCCCAGAATCGATACGAGCCTGGGTACGAGCCGCCGCCTCTTCGATGCGCATCTTGGGGATGCCCGCCTCGATAGCCTTGGCCATACCGCCAGCCTGCTCGACCTCTTGGATGTGAGCCCAACCGCGCTTGGCGAGATCATGGGTCAGCTTCTCGACATATGCCGAGCCAGCCCATGGGTCCACCGAGTGGGTCGTACCGGACTCCTGCTGGATGAAGAGCTGAGTGTTACGCGCAATACGAGCAGAGAAGTCTGTCGGAAGGGCGATGGCCTCATCCAAGGAGTTGGTGTGCAGGGACTGGGTGTGACCCTGGGTCGCAGCCATAGCCTCGATACAGGTACGAGCCACATTGTTGTAGACATCCTGAGCTGTCAGCGACCAACCCGAGGTCTGCGTGTGAGTACGCAGGCTCATCGACTTAGGATCGGATGGGTTGAACTGACGTACCAGACGCGCCCAGAGCAGACGGGCTGCCCTCATCTTGGCAACTTCCATGAAGAAGTTGATCCCGGCACCCCAGAAGAAGGAGAGCCTCGGCGCGAAATCATCAACCTTGAGGCCTACCGACTCACCAGCGCGGATGTACTCCACGCCGTCAGCCAAGGTGTAAGCCATCTCGAGATCCGCGGTCGCACCGGCTTCCTGCATGTGGTAACCCGAGATAGAAATCGGGTTGAACCGCGGCATATTAGCTGTGGTGTACGCGAAGATCTCCGAGATGATCCTCATGGAGGGCTCAGGCGGATAGATGTAGGTATTACGGACCATGAACTCCTTGAGAATGTCGTTCTGGATGGTCCCATTCAACTGAGCAGGCTTCACACCTTGTTCTTCAGCAGCGACGATATAGAAGGCCATGATCGGCAGCACTGCGCCGTTCATCGTCATCGAGACGCTCATCTGATCCAAGGGGATTCCGGCAAACAACTGACGCATGTCGAGGATCGAATCCACCGCCACACCAGCCATACCGACATCACCGGTGACACGGGGGTTATCCGAGTCATAGCCGCGGTGGGTCGCGAGGTCGAAGGCGATGGACAACCCCTTCTGGCCAGCCGCAAGATTACGGCGGTAGAAAGCGTTGGAGTCCGCAGCAGTGGAGAACCCGGCGTACTGACGGATAGTCCAGGGCTGGTTGACATACATCGTGGGGTACGGACCGCGCAGGTACGGAGGCAGGCCCGGCATGGTGTGGAGGAAGTCCACCCCAGCCAAATCAGCATCGTTATACAGCGGGGGTACCGCGACGTGCTCCGGGGTTTCCCAGATGCTGTCGAGGTGCGGGGCAACCTGGCAGCACGACGGTGCGGATGACCCTAGGTCAATCGTGTCAAAACGTGGAATGCTCATTTTGCAACCCCCAAACGGTCAAGAGTTTCGGTCAGGAAGGTGACGACATTCATGCCGTCGAAGATTTCACCATCGATCAGGTCGTTGGCAGTCTCATCACCTAGCTCGGTCTTGCGCCCGGCGATCCATACTGACAGACCTGCATCCTTAGCAGCCTTGGCAGCAGCAACGCCTTGTGCGGCATAGACAGCAGCCGAAGAAGCTAGGACGATCTCTTCTGTCCCGCCAGCATGTGCAGCAGCGACGATCTGTTCGGGAGTGGGGCCCTCAATAGCTGAGAACTCGATACCGCCGACGAGAAGAAGGTTGGTGGTGAACTGCTCGCGGCCGCCGAAGTCACGGCGTTCCCCGAGGCAGGCTAAGAGAACCGTCGGCTTCTTACCTGTCTGGGCTTCAAAGCCACGGGAACGATCCCGCAGAACCTCGAAGACCTGGGAGTCACGGCAGGGAGCCAGCCCAGCGTAGCGAGGACGCGAAGGACGAGCGAAGAAGTCCGTCAAGGGGGCTTCATCCTGCTTCGGGAACATCGATACACCTGTGAGCGGAATCTTGCGGGTGGCGATCTTGGCGGCCCTATCGGCTGCCGTTGCGGCTACCCATTCGCCGACCTTTCCGTCGGTCAATGCTTGAGCCATGCCGCCGAGTGCTTCGATTTCTTGGACCCGTGCCCACGCCTTTTCGGCGAGCTGCTCGGTTAGTGATTCGAAGACCCATGCCCCGCCAGCGGGATCCTTGACTGCGCCAAGGTGGCATTCCTCAGCAGCAACCAACTGGATGTTGCGGGCGATACGACGCGAGAAGTTGGTCGGCAGACCATAGACTGCGTCGTGTGGAAGTACGGTGATCACATCTGCGCCGCCGACTGATGCGGAGAAGCATCCGATGGTGGCCCTCAGCAGGTTCACCCACGGATCATCCTTAGAAAGAATCCTCCACGATGTCACAGCGTGCTGGACGGCTCCGCGGGAATCCTCGGGAACCTCAAGTACCTCTCCCACACGAGCCCACAGGCGGCGAAGCGCCCGAATTCTCGAAATAGCGAGGAACTCATCAGCGTTGACCGCAACACGGAACATGATCTGAGTGAATCCGTCACTGGGTGCAACTCCCTGGGCTTCTAGGGCCCGTACGTACTCAATACCGGTGGCGATCGCGAAAGCCAGTTGATCGATGTCTCCTGCACCGGCACTGTCATAGCATGTGACATCAACAGTGAGTGCTCCGACACCTTGGAAAGCCTGAGCCTTGGCAACCCACTCAGCGAGTTCACTCAAGTCGACTTCTGAGCCAGAAACGGCGGACTCTGCGATGGGATCGATGCCGAGGTTGCCCTTGGCAGCAGTAGATCCGCAGGAACCGAAGAAGTCGAGGAGGGCTTCGGCAGCCTCAGCTTGCTCCGAGACAGAACTCACACACACAGGAGCGGCTTCTGGGTGTACGCCGCTCAGAACAGCGGTGACATCCTTGGGCTTGATAGCGTCCTTGTCGACGCGCAGCCACACTCCTGTGGCTCCGGCGTTCAAATCCGCTTGAATCTCTTCAGTCGTACGAGCGACATCGGGATCCTCATGAAGTTGTGCGACGATCCAGGGTGCTGCGGGGTTCGGTAGCGTAGCACCGCGTGTGAACGGCATCTGTGCGGGATAACCGATCTTCTGATCCTCTGGCTTGAGATACAGCGGTGCGATCTCGATGCCATCGACTGTGGTCGTCGTCAGTCTTTTAATTGCTTGCTCGATGGTCAGCTCTGACCCCGGGGGACGCCTCCTATTGAGCGCCTTAAGAACCTCGCGGTCCCAGTCTGCTTGGGTGGGGGTTGGGAAATCACCCGCCAACACCATCCATTCGTCCGTCATTGAATTCCCTTCTGGTGTTCTTGTCATCGCAAATCTTCGTTGCTTGATTACAGCGTGCGATGCCAATATGTTGAAGATCCTATGTGCTCACCTTATCGCGTTTATAGGGCAGCCCGAAATAGCTGAATTAATGATGAATAAATCAGTTGTACTGATTGTCACTAACTACGGAAGTACGGGATCATCAGGTACAGGCCGAAGATGATCAACAAACCTGTGACACATAGCAATACGAATCCAAGAATCCGCCGCCCGCCAGTAACCGTGTCTGCTCCTGCAACTGGGGTAAAAGCCCAGTTCGCCGCACTCATCAATGTGGCAATTGCTACTGTTGCTCCGATGGTCACAAGGGCTACCTGAAGCAAAGCCATCCAATTAACGCTACCCACGGCTATCCGCCTTCGGCGTCGAAGGAGTTTCATTCCTCGGGGTCGTCGGATAGGACGTACCCTTATTCTTCGGCTTCGGTTTCTTCAGTTGGGTCAACCGCATCGTGGTGTTAGCCATCGGATGATCACCCAGCTTCTCAGGCAGCGGAGGGATGAAGGGGTTAGGGATCGGGGATGTCTGTGAGGACAGAGCGGCCTTCGCGAGCACCTTCACATCACGGGAATCATTAACATTCTCATGGGAGATATGGTTGCGCGAGGAGATGATCTTAATAGATACCGATAGAACCACCAGAACGACGATGACACCGATGAAACCGCCCGTACCCAGGTGCGCCAACCAGGCGGCTCCGGCTCCGACGATCGCTGCGGCAGGAAGGGTGAGCAGCCACGCACTGAGCATCCGCCCGCCGGTCTTCCAGCGTACTTCCTCAGGAGTACGGGCTAGTCCCGTACCCATGATGGCGCCGGAGACCACGTGAGTGGTCGACAAGCCGAAGCCCAGATGTGAGGAAGCCAAGATGGCGGCCATGGCTGAGGTTTCTGCTGCGAAACCCTGAGGGGGCTCGATTTCCGCCATACCCTTACCCATGGTTCTCATGATGCGCCACCCACCTGAGTATGTGCCCAGTGCAATCGCAAGACCGGCCAGGAGGATGACCCACCAGTGCGGGCTTGACCCTGGAGCTTGACCCCACCACGGGTTTGCATCGGGGAAGATTTGCTGGATTTCCATGGTGCCAGCAACAAGTACGAGTGTGATGATTCCCATGGTTTTCTGGCCATCGGAGGTACCGTGAGCAAGGGCGACCATCAGAGATGACACCTTCTGAGCAGTGCGGTATCTCTTCTTGGCATCCTTAGGTGCATTGTGCTCACCATGGTAGGAGATCTTTGTAGCCAGGAAGGAGGCGATCCCGGCAACAACTGGTGCAACCAGAGCCGGAAGGAGGATCTTGGAGACCACGATCGACCAATGGACTCCGGCCATCCCTGCCTGGAAGAGCACTGCCCCAATCAGCGCACCGAAAATCGCATGCGAAGACGAGGACGGCAAACCAAAGAGCCAGGTGAGCAGGTTCCACAAAATGGCACCCACCAGAGCAGCAAAGACTGTTTGCGGAGTCACGAGTGCATCATCGACCATTCCCGAGGAAATAGTCTTGGCGACCTCAGTCGACAAACAGGCACCGACAAGGTTCATGACAGCAGCTAAAAGAACAGCAACTTTAGGCTTGAATGCCCCTGTGGCTACGGAAGTTGCCATAGCGTTGGCGGCGTCGTGAAAACCGTTGGTGAAGTCGAAAACCAAGGCCGTAATAACGACGATAAGGACGATGAGCTCAATGGACATTGGGGCACCCATGAGCGAGGATTACCATCACAAGTCTTGATATTACCAACTTCTAGGTTAACGCAAGGTGAACAGTTTAACGCCAGGTTACGAAGCTAAAAACTAAACCCATCCTGGGAGCCACATTCGCCAATTATATTCAGATCGGGTGAGCAAACCTGCGGACAAAATTGGGTAGATAAAGGCGAAGTTCAACACGATCAGAGCAACGATCGTACCGACTGTAATTGCCCCGGATTGCCGTCGAGGCCCATCGCGGGGCCCGAGGACTACTCCCAGCACCATAGCTAAGGCAATTACCATGAATGGGATCATGGTAATCGAGTAGAACGCGAACATCGGGCGCGTGCCGGCAAACATCCAGGGAACCCAGGTTGAGAGCATTCCCAGCACCGGGACTCCGAAACGCCAATCACTGCCAGCCAGCCACCAGATCAGGGCGACAATGATGGCAATGGTGGCACACCACCACAGCAATGGGGTACCGAGGCCTGTGATGACACGCAAACAGGTCTCCCCTACATCAGCCTTACAACCCTGGTCGCCGGGGGCGATGTTGGTATCGGCAAAGATTCCAATCGTACGACCCAGTACGGGCCATACCCATGGACTCGATTGATAGACGTGTTCAGCCGAAGCCATTCCCTCACCGGTATGGAAACCATAGGTGATGTCGTGCCAGTGATAGAGCGAAGCCAGTGCTTCCCCGAAGTGCTGTGTCCACCAGGAGTCGGGATTCTGCAGACCCCAGTCGCGGGCGAATCCTCCGGTCGTTTTCAGCCACGGAATCCACGAGCACAGATAGACCCCAGCCCCGACGATCACCATCGAGATGAAGGCGGGGATGCCGTCACTGATGACACTGGACCACATCTGCTCTTTAGCTCCGGCTAGGCGGCGTGCTGAGATTGACCAGATGACAACGAGGATTCCGAAGATTGCGAGCGGATAGATGGAGTTCCACTTCACTCCGCAGGCCAATCCGAACATCACCCCGGCACCGAGAAGCCAGGGTCTGAAGATGAACGGCCCGACTTTGCCTGCCAGGGTTTTCTTCTCCAGAGTTTCGAGATGGTCGGCTAATCGATTCCGGAAGTAGTCCCGGTCAGCGACCACGCAGGCCGCTGCTGCGACAATGAAGAATGCTTGGAAGATATCGAGCAGTGCAATCCTCGACATGACGAAACTCAAGCCATCTACGGTGATCAGCAGACCTGCGATACCACCGATCAGCGTTGATCGGGACAGCCGTCGGGCCAGGCGAATGACCATGAAGACTAGCAGCGTACCGAAGATGAGAGCCCCGAAGCGCCACCCAAAGGAGTTCAGACCAAACATCCATTGACCAGCAGCGATGATCCATTTTCCGACGGGGGGATGGACGACCCAGGTACCCATCGTACTCAGGGCAGAGTAGTCCCCTTGAGCGAAAGCTGGGTTGACATCATCGGCGTCACCCAGCCACTGACCCTCGTACCCATATTGGAGCAGGCTCCAGCCGTCCTTGGCATAGTAGGTCTCATCGAACATGATCCCTGTTGGGTTGCCCAGGCGTACAAAACGAATAATGAAAGCCAGACCTGTGATGACTAGGGTGACGATCCAACCCATCATCCGATCGGCGGGAAGACCTTGGCGCAGTTGTTCGATGACCGTGAGGTTCGTACGGGTCTTCGAGGCATCGGCGAATCTTTCGAATTTCTGAATCGGGGAGGTTTTCGGCGGGATATAGCGCGGCCTGGGGGGGTCTTGCGGTGCAGGCACCCACTTTTGCACGTCTGACTCCTGGGCATCATGGAGATCGAACTCATCAAGGTCCATGGAATCGTCCAGGATGACCTCTGTCAGGTCTTCTTCTGTTTCCTCGTCTTCAACAAACTCGTCGCCTTCATCTTCAACCCAAGGTTCCTCGTCGCTCACCTCAGCAGAACGTGATTTGTCAGGCTTGGCAGTTTTACGCTCGGCCCACGTAAAATCTTCATCGAAGTCATCATCTAAGTCCTGCCAGTTGGACTCCTGGGGTGGTTCACCTTGCTCTGTTTGGATAATGTCGACCATAGGTACTGAAGGAATAGTCGCTGGAGGTATGAGCGGGACGACCGCAGTGATGGGTTCTGGTTCTACAGGCAGTTCCTCGGTGAAGTGATCTGGCTCAGCCAAGGACTCTGTTTCATAGATATCGACCACGGTCACATCAGGAACTGTGTCCGGCGGTATCAGCGGTATGACAGCCTCCATAGGCTCAAGGGGCTCACTATGTTTTCGCCTCATTCGCCCTTTGTACTGCTTTTTGCCTCGCCCCTTTGGTTTTCGCTCTACTGGTACCTGTGGCTTTAATTTGACTGGCGGCTTCTTCTTCACAGCTTCAGCGTCCTCCAACCCCACCCATATTAACTCCTCGGCAGACTCATCGTCTTGAGGTTCTACCCATTCTTCGTCGTCGGCAAACCAATCGTCACCAGGCTCATCCCAGGTTTCCTCTGCATCCCATTCTTCATCCGCAGACTCTGCCCACAGAGAGTCCTTCAGTGATGAAAAAGACGCAGATTCTGTCTCCTCGATTGGTTCGTCCCAATCCAGATCATCGTCGTCTTCGTCGAACAGAAACCCATGCAGGATTGCCCGTGCACGAACTATTCGCCAACGCACAATCGGAGAGAGCGCTCGATAGGAATCGAACCCCAGTCCCTCTTCAAATGAGGGGTAGTTCTCCAACGAATCGCTCACCTTCACTAGTCTAGTGCTATGGATGTGCATTCTGATGATACGACTGGCGAACAAGGAGTCCTGTTACTTGCGGGTACGCCGATCGGCGATTCACGCTATATCAGCGAGGCTTTGACCTCTGCCTTGCTGGGTGCAGATGTCATCGCGGCTGAAGACACCAGGAAGTTCTCTGACCTTTGCCGCAGGGCCGGGCTTGAGTCATCCGCGAAAGTCATCTCGTACTTTGACGGCAACGAAACCGACAGAACTCCTGGGTTGGTAGCTCAGCTTTGCCAGGGAGCTCGGGTCGTACTGGTCACTGATGCTGGGATGCCGTCGATCAGCGATCCTGGATTCCGTCTGGTGTCTGCCTGCATTGAGGCTGGTATTCGCATCCAAGTCATCCCCGGCCCATCAGCCGTACTCGCCGCTCTGGCAGTGTCCGGGCTGACAACAGATCGTTTCTGCTTTGAGGGTTTCTTGCCGCGTAAATCTGGTGCCCGCCAGACGCGGCTAGCGTCTCTGCGTGTGGAAGAACGTACGATGGTTTTCTTCGAGGCTCCGCACCGACTTGCGTCCTTTCTCACCGATGCACAAGCGGCTTTTGGAGCAACCAGGCGCGGTGCCATCTGCCGAGAACTCACGAAAACCTACGAAGAAGTCATCCGAGGCCCGCTAGCCGATTTAGCAGCCTGGGCCCAAGGAGAAGTACGTGGAGAGATCACGGTAGTCATCGCCGGAGCCGAACCAACCGTCCCTGAGATCGAGGATCTCATCGCTGAAGTTCACCAGCTTATAGCCCAAGGCGAAAAGCCCTCCAAAGCCGTCTCTTTGGTAACCAAGCAACACAACGCGGACCGCCAAGAACTCTACGATGCGTCACTTAAGTACCCTGGTCATCCTGCCGCCAGGCAGGACCCCCGGCAGCCCCCTCCCCGGTCATCCTGCCGCCAGGCAGGACCCCCGGCAGCCAACGTAGGGACTTAAGTCACGCCTACCCACCCAACTCCATACATTAGCCGCCGGGGGTCCTGCCTGCGGCAGGATGACCGGGGAGGGCAACATGACCGGAGTCGACATGCGGACTCAACCCCGCGTTAACTCATACAACCCAATAGCCGTAGCAACCGAAGCATTCAAAGATTCCACACCCGATGTGATCTCAATAGTGGCTAAAACATCACAGTTCTCAGAAACTAACCGAGACAAACCCTCACCCTCGGATCCAACAACCAGAACCATCGGACCCTGCGAATCAATATCAGAAACGGTAGTCTCCCCCTGAGAATCCAGCCCAACAACGGTAAACCCCGCCTTAGCAAACTTCTCAATAGCGCGATTCAGATTCACCACCTGAACCACCGGCTCGCGAGCCGCGGCCCCGGCAGATGCCTTCCATGCAGCCGCTGTCATTCTCGCGCTGCGCCTTTCCGGAATCACCACCCCGGAGGCACCAAAGGCAGCCGCCGAACGAATGATAGCCCCAAGATTATGCGGATCAGTGATGTGATCACAGACCACAATAATCCCATCACGGCCCAGCGCATCTTCCAGCACATCATCGAGGTCTGCATACTCAAAATTCGGCAGAAGCAGCGCAACTCCCTGGTGGACCGCCCCTCCGGTCAGACGATCAAGCTCTCCCCTGGTCGCAGTCAGCATAGGGATGGACTCGCCAGCAGTGAACTTCAGTATCTCCCGCAGCCGCTCATCGCGCTCCCCGCCTTCGACGATGTACGCAGTCTTCACCGGTAACCCGGCTCGCAGTGCCTCAAGTACGGGATTACGCCCGATGACATACTCACCATTGGCCTTCGGCGTACGCGTACTCACCGTCTTCTTGGTCGGCTTGTTTTTCCGTAGGTTCGCTTGTTTTGCCTTATGAGCAGCATGATACTCGCGATCCTCTGCCTTAGGTGTGGGTCCGCGGCCAGCCAGACTCTTTCGAATCCGACCGCCTGATCCTGCTGTGCGCTGTCCTTTTGCCATCCTGCAATTCTACCGATGGCGCAATGACAGCCAAAAGATGGCAGCGATCGGTGGATTCAGGCTGAGAAACAGTGAAGAAACTGCCTTGTACTCACTAAGAATTACTGGTTTCGTCGTTTTTCAGTATTCGGGCTCTGCCAGAATTGACCTTGCAAGACTTGTGCTGAACACCTAAGTAAGCAGGGTCTCCAGATTCTGGGAAAGGAACCCATGATGGCTTTCGATTCGACACCTCCCTCGTCATCACCGCGCAGAATGAACACTGGACTTGTGGCGACCGTCGTCATCATCGCAGTCGCGTTAGTAGTGGCAGGCGTTGCGTACGCTTTTGGATGGCCTCCCTTTGGGTCCATGCGGACCGATGAGCCGTCTATGACAGCCGAGCCAACGCAAACCGCCATAGACCCAGTTCCGGTCATGGCTCCATGGACCAAGACACTGTGCGGCGCCGGGAACGATAGGTTCACCGATGTGGCAGTCGGGCCCGACGGTGTCATCGTCGCTGTGGGACAGACCTACTCGAACGACTCGGACTATGCCGATGTCGAGGGATACAGTCCCGATTACGCTTCAGGAGTTGTCGCTCACTTCGCACCTGACGGCGAGTTGCTTAGCCTGGACATCACCCCTGGACGCCATTATGACGCTGTCGATATTGGCCCCGACGGGACAATTGTCGTCGTTGGAGGTACGAATACAGGAGCCATGCGTTCACAGCCATTCATGATGAAATTGGCGGCTGATGGTTCCGTACTGTGGACGGTAGACAAGGTGGACGAGTCGCAACTCAACGGAGCCTATACCGGTGTGTCGATTAGTGAGTGGGGAAACATCAGTGTCACCGGTTACTACATGGGAGATTATCCAGTTGAAGGAGAAGCCTTTGTCGCCCAAGTGGATGCGTCGGGCGAACCAAGGTGGTTCAAACCCGCCCATAGTCTGGACCGATACGACGATGTGGCGACCTTGCCTACTGGTGATGTTGTTGTTGTTGGAAGCAGCTATGGGACGCGGGAAATGCGAGACGCACCCAACACTGCAATGGCATTGAGGGTAACCTCAGACGGCACACCGGTGTGGTATCAGGTATACAGCGACAATGGGGTTACTCTATTCAGCAGTCATTTCTCTTCCGTAGCCGTTGCCCACAATGGTGTCGTTGTTGCCGGAGACTCCAACGATTCCAGGGAGGGAGGGTACGCCAATGATGATGGCGATGCACTGATTGGTTTCATTCATGGCTCCGGAGAACTTGAATGGATTGAGAATAAGGGCGGACAAGGAACAACCTCGTTCACTGGAGTGACCTTCTTCGCAAATTCTTGGATCGTTGCTGTTGGCGAAACAGATTCCCCAGGCGGTGATTTCCCATCACCGAACGCCGGCAATGAACAGCGAGACGGCTTCGTGGCGCAATTCCCACTGGAAGGAGCCGTGGATCGGGTGGAAGTATTTGGCGGCAGCGCCTGGGATTCTCTATCCCGAGTAGTATCCACCCCCTCAGGGATCATCGCCGTCGGCCTGACCAGCTCACGCGACGGAAACCTACCAGCCACCTGCGGAGACTACGACGCCCTCATCATGTACATCGCCCTCGCCTAACCCATGCCAGGGGGCCTGGCCCTTGGCACGGTTTTGCTGTGGTTAGGTCCCCAAGTCGGCTGCCGGGGGTCCTGCCTGCGGCAGGATGACCGGGGAGTGGGTTTTGTATCGCTGTGCTTGAGTTGTGTGGCTGAATACTTACTACATGAGCTGATGGGTACCTAACCCCCCGGTCATCCTGCCGCCAGGCAGGACCCCCGGCAGCCAACGTAGGGTCTTGAGGTGCACGCCAGGGGGCCTGGAGGCTGTTGCATGAATCCAAGTTATACGTCCCAACATCATAAACTTAGGCTGATGGGCCAGGCCCTTTTACGCATTTCCAACCCCAGGTCATCCTGACGAAGTCAGGACCCGGGGTCCCCGCAAAGTACCGCAGCGGAGCG
>WQYJ01000042.1 GCA_009781325.1 Propionibacteriaceae bacterium
CAAGACGCCACGGCGGCTGCCGGGGGTCAGGTACTACTTGGGAGAGATCTCGCTCAAGTCCCTACGATGGCCGCCGGGGGTCCTGCACCTTTGGTGCAGGATGACCGGGGGGTTGGCATGGGCGGTGGTCCAGTCCATACGATGGCCGCCGGGGGTCCTGCACCTTTGGTGCAGGATGACCGGGGGGTTGGTATGGGCGGTGGTCCAGTCCACACTTCGGCTGCCGGGGGTCCTGCCTGGCGGCAGGATGACCGGGGGGAGGGGGTTTGATGTCTGTTCCGGCTCGGGCGGAGAATCCGCTGGCTCGTCTTCCTTTGTTTGCTGCTTCTGGTGGAGCGGTTGTTAGTTTGGATCATATTGATCCGCATCGAGTTGCTCAGGAGAGCCCGGTGCCGGAACCCATTATTCCTATCACGACTGCGCCTCGGCTGCCGACGGTGGGCTCGCTGTCAGAGATTCCTTGGGTGAGCGTACCTGTCGATTGGGGAATCGTTGCGCAGATGCGGGTTGCTGCTTCGAAGAGACTTAGTACGCGGATCGGCTCGGAGCATGTTGACACTGACCACCAGCACAAGCTCGGCCAGCTCATCATCGCAGACCTACTAGAAGAACGAGCCAGTGAGGCCATCACAGCCGGGCTGAGTCCCTGGGAACCGGGGTACCAGGCCCGCATGGGACAAGCAGTCTTCGATGCCCTGTTCAGATTGGGACGCCTGCAACCTCTGGTGGATGACGATTCGATCGAGAACATCATCATCTCCGGCGCTGACAATGTTTGGATCGAAACCAGTGACGGCCAGCTTCAACAAGCCCCTGCCGTGGCCGACTCCGATCAGGAACTTATCGAGTTCCTCTCTTTCATCGCCTCCCGCTCTGAGGTCAATGAACGACCTTTCTCCCCCGCTGAGCCGCGCCTCCACCTGCGCCTCGACTCCGGTGCTCGCCTGGCTGCTGCTGCCTGGGTGACTCCGCGTCCTTCAGTCGTCATTCGCCGCCACCGCCTCCAGGAGATCACCCTGCGTGACCTCGTCGATCGCCGTACTCTAGCCCTCCAAGCATCCAAATTCCTCGCCGAAGCCGTACGCCGACGAGCATCGATCGTCGTCTCAGGTGCCCAGGGATCAGGAAAGACCACCCTGATGCGAGCCCTGTGCAGCGAAATCCCACCCGATGAGGTCATCGGCACTTTCGAAACCGAGTACGAACTGCACCTTCACCTGATGCCCCAGCGTCACCACATCGTTCACGCCTGGGAGGCCCGACCTGGTTCCGGAGAGACTAATGCCTCGGGCCGACGAGCCGGGGAATTCCTTCTCGACGAGGCTCTCTACGATTCCTTCCGCTTCAATCTTTCCCGTCAGATCGTCGGGGAAGTCAGAGGCCGTGAGGTCTGGGCGATGCTGAAAGCCATGCAATCAGGGTCGGGTTCACTGTCCACCACCCATGCTCATTCTGCTGAGGGTGCGATGCGAAAACTCATCACCTGTGCCATGGAAGCCGGACCCCATGTAACTAGTTCCTACGCCACCCGTGCCATCGCCGAAGACATCGACTTCATCGTACATATGGAGTGCACCACCGAGCGCACCATGACAGGAGGATTCCGACGGCATCGCTGGGTCAAAGAAATTCTCAGTGTCCAAGCCAGCGATTCAGTACGCGGGTACTCCACCACGCGATTGTTCTCCACGATGGAAGGAACACGACTGGCTGGCATGGAAACAGTGCCTGAGGGATACCTGGATGTCTTTGATCCCATGGAAGAAATGTGGAGACTGTCATGACTGCCATCATCGCTTCCCTCGGGGCCGCCACCATGGCTGGTCTGGTCATGATCATCGTTGGGCTTCGCGCCTCCATGCGCCGACCACTCAAACTCCGGTTACCGCCGATGAACTGGCGCAGCCCCGGTGTGCTCGCCCTAGTGCTGGCAGTTTTGGGACTTGTCATTGCTCTGACCACCGGCTGGGTCATCGCGGTTCTCGTCTTTCCCCTGGTGGGCCTAGGTTTGCCGTACCTCATCGGAAAAACGGAAGGGGCAGCAGACATCACCAAACTGGAGGCCATGGAAGAGTGGACCCGCTCTCTGTCCGGACTGCTCACCTCTGGTGCAGGGCTGGAGCAGGCACTCGTGGCCACCCTGCGCTCAACCCCTGTTCCCATCAAGACAGAAGTTTCCCTCTTAGTTGCCCGGCTGAGAGCCCGGTGGACCACGCAAGCAGCAATCCGGGCCTTCGCCGATGACCTGAATGATCCCACCGGGGACATCATCGCAGCGAATCTGCTCCTCGGAACAGCCCGGCGAGGCGAGGGGCTCGCCACGATCCTGGAGGGACTGGCGGAATCAGTCGCCCTGGACATCCGGGCCCGACGCCAAGTGGAGGCCGATGCAGCCAAACCGCGAGCCACAGCACGGTGGGTCACCATCATCACCGCTGTTGTTCTAGCCGGACTCTTCCTGACTGACTATGTCCTGCCCTATAAGTCCGGCGCCGGTCAGCTTGCACTCCTCGGGTTGCTTGGCGCTTACGCTGCGGTCCTGGTGTGGATGCGCAAGATTGCTCTAGGAAAACCAGCTTTGCGCTTCCTCGGTGACCAAGGATCACGACCATGACCGGGCTTCAGTACGCAGTTGCCGCCGGTGGGCTCAGTGGGGCCGGGTTGTGGCTGGTCATCCGCAGTCTGCTGCCGGCGTACCCGAATCTGGCGCAGACACTGGTCATGCTCTCCCCCTTCACACCGGTGAAGACCACAGAGAAGCTCAGTGGCTGGGAGGCAGTGGGCAGGTGGGGAATTGCTGCTCTGCCGGAGAAGATCAGGCCGATCCCCGCCAAAGACCTCGCCCTGCTTCGGGTTACTCCCGCGTGGTTCATCGCCAGGAAGATGACTTATGCGCTCATCGGGTTTCTTCTGCCTGGTGTGGCCAGCACCTGTCTGCTGTTGGTCGGAATCCACCTGCCTTGGGTCGCCCCGGGGTTGGTCATCCTGCTCGGAGGTGTCCTGGGGTTTCTGCTGCCTGACATGGAAGTACGATCCCGAGCCGCCCGGTCCCGCAGCGAGTTCTCTCGTACTTTGGCATGCTTCGTTGATCTGGTTGCCCTGGAGCGCGCCTGCGGATCGGGCACCAAGCAGGCCCTCGATATGGCTGCCAGTGTGGGGGACTCGTGGGTCTTTACTACGCTGCGCGAATGCCTGGACCGCAATACCTGGGCAGGGGTGACTGGCTGGGATGGGCTGCGCGAGTTGGCTGTGGAGTTGGATGTCAGTGACCTCGCTGACGTTGCCGACATCATCGCCCTCTCGGGTGCAGAAGGTGCAGGGGTGAATCGTATCCTGCGTGCGAAGGCGCGTACTTTGCGCGAAGGAATCCTTCTCGCCGACGTCACCAAAGCCAACGAGGTCAACGAAAAAATGAGTTTGCCGGTGAGTGTCCTGGGGATCGTGTTCTTAGCGATCCTCATCACCCCGGCTCTGCTGTCAATGATGATTGCGATGCCCTGAGGGGCGAGCCTAGGAAAGGAATACCCATGACAGATATGTGCAGACGGCTATGGTGTGAAGGCGGAGCGCTGATGAATTCCCTGCGCCAGCGAGGCGACAAAGGCTCGGTGACGATGGAGAATGTCATCTGGGCTCTGGCGGTGATCGTCATTGCAGCCATCGTGGTCGCCGCGATCACTTCGTACGTCACCAGCCATTCCAGTGACCTGCTGGGACCATGATTTCGGCTCATCGCAGAAAGCCTGATTCGACCACCGGGTCGGTCTCGATTGAAGCCGTGATTATGGTGCCGCTGTTCATCTCGGTGGTCTTCGTGATCATGCAGGGGTCTTTGTGGGTGCATGCCTGTGCCGTTGCCCAGGCTGCTGCCCAGGATGGCGCGAGGGTGGGTACGGTGGTGGGCGGTGATCAGGGCGATGCTCGGGCGCTCACCTCTGCTGTTCTCACCCATCGCCATGTCGGCCAGGACTGGAAAATCGATACTGTCGTCACCCGTGACGGGCTTACCGTCACGGTGAGTGGTGAGGCCCTGTCCATCATCCCCGGTTTCGCGCCCAAGGTGAGCGAATCCTCAACCATGCCCTGGGAAGAGGGTCGACGATGAGAAGAACCCAGCAAACCCAAGGATCTATCTCCATAGAAGCTGTTCTGATCATCCCGGCTCTCCTGCTTTTTCTAGCTTTGCTTCTGGCTATTGGGCGTACGGCAGTTGTACGGGCTGATCTTCATGCAGCGGTGGTAACTGGAACTCG
Source organism: Propionibacteriaceae bacterium (assembly GCA_009781325.1). Classification (GTDB taxonomy): domain Bacteria; phylum Actinomycetota; class Actinomycetes; order Propionibacteriales; family Propionibacteriaceae; genus WQYJ01. Next base: position 4,254 of record WQYJ01000042.1, read on the forward strand.
TTTCGCTGCCATGGAAACTAGTTCCTCGCGCGGAGAGGCTGCTGCAATTCAAGCCATTGAAGACCACCTCGCCCGTGAAGGAGTCCGATGCATCACTGTGAACCTCACTGTCAACACCTCTGCCCTAGACCTGCCTCCGGGTCAGGCAGGAGCCGTCTCAGCAACAGCCACATGCGTGGTATCTTTGGCCGATCTTATGGCCCCTGGACTGCCTGGCAGTATTCGAATATCTACTAGCTTCACCACATCTATTGACCCTTACATCAACCGATAAGGGAGTTGAAACTGATGCCATTTCTTGGAAAATCGCGTCGAAATTCGCGTGGCCTTGCAAGGTTGAGTAACTTTATAGCGTGACGAATTTCATGAGTGCCAGCGAAATGCCGCACGGGGCGTGGGCAATTCCTGCTGACGAAGCTCAGCTTTTGGGTGCCAGGGTGGGGCCAGAATTCCCTGTGAAGAACCCCTCCTTGCTTGGGCCAGTGCAATCCCCGCAATACGATGTCGAAGGTTTTGTTTCAGAGTTCCTCCAGTGTCTCAACATGGAACAGGGTGTGACTTTACGCCGATCAACAGTCAATGACCAGTACTGGGCTTTGGCCCGTACGACGAGAAACTACTTGATGGCTCGTTGGTTGGAATCCACTCGCCGGATTCTCACTGAACGTCCCAAGATGGTCGGATATCTCTCGGCTGAATACCTTCTGGGTCGCCAACTGGACAACGCTTTGCTGGCCACCGACCTCCAGGAAATCGCCGAGGAAGCCATGGCCTCCTGCGGGATCAACCTGTCTACCCTCCGGGCCCAAGAGGTCGAGCCAGGTCTGGGCAACGGCGGCTTGGGTCGTCTGGCAGCCTGCTTCATCGACTCCTTGGCGACCATGGGCGTACCTGCAATGGGCTATGGAATTCGCTATGAGTACGGCATCTTCCGCCAGACTTTCGTTGACAACGCCCAGGTTGAGCAGCCGGATACCTGGCTTTCACTGGGTAGCCCCTGGGAGTTCCCGCACCCGGAACACTCAGTCGAGGTCGACTTTGGCGGTCACACAGAGTTATACACAGACGACGATGGCGTGGAGCGTACGAAGTGGGTTCCGAGTTGGAATGTTATCGGTGTTCCCTATAACTACATGGTTCCCGGTTATGAGAACGAGTGGGTCATCACCCTGCGTCTGTGGAGCGCCGAAGCGACCCAAGCCTTTGACTTGGCTATCTTCAACTCCGGTGATTACGCCGAAGCCGTACGTGCACAGACTTTCGCACAGAACATCACCAAGGTGCTCTATCCTGAGGATTCGACTCCTCAGGGCAAAGAGCTGCGACTCCAGCAGCAGTACTTCTTCGTGGCGTGCTCGATTCGGGACTTCCTGGAACACCTGGAAGAAGGCTTCGACATCCACAAACTCCCGGAACGCATCACCTTCCAACTCAACGACACCCACCCGGTGATTGCCGTACCGGAGTTGATGCGCCTGCTCCTCGACAAGTACAAGCTCGACTTCGACGAGGCATGGAAGATCACCAGCGCCTGCTTCAACTACACCTGCCACACCTTGCTGCCTGAGGCCCTAGAGACCTGGCCTGTGGAGTTAATGGCGAGGCTTCTTCCTCGTCACATGGAGATCATTGACGAGATCAACGCTCAGTTCTGCGCGTCGATCCGCGAGCAGTTCCCCGGTGACGAGATGAGAGTACGCCGGATGTCGATCATCTCCGACTACCCCTCTCGCGCCGTACGCATGGCGCATCTGGCAGCGCTGGCAGCAAGCAAGATCAACGGCGTGGCGAAGCTTCACTCGCAACTGCTTCGTGACAAGGTACTTCGTGACTTCGCAGAACTATGGCCTGAGCGGTTCACTAATGTCACAAATGGGATCACCCCGCGTCGTTTCGTACGTTTGGCGAATCCTGGGCTGTCTCAGTTGATCACTGACACTATCGGGCCCGGTTGGCTCACTGATCTTGAGCGTTTGCGTGAGATCGAACCCTTTGCTGATGATGCTGGGTTCCGCGCGGCCTTCCAGAGGGTCAAGCAAGATAACAAGGCCCTCTTCGCGGAGATTCTGGCCAGGCGTGATCAGATTCTTCTTCCGCAGGATCACATGATTGATGCCATGGTGAAGAGGCTTCATGAGTATAAGCGTCAGTCGCTGAAGCTGCTTCATATTGTGACGATGTACAACAACCTCATTACTGGTCAATGGGAGGATGTCGCTCCTCGTGCCTTTGTGTTTGGTGCCAAGGCCGCCCCGGGTTATTACTTGGCCAAGGAGACTATCCGGCTGATCAATGCTGTCGGGCAGGTGGTTAATGCCGATGAACGGGTCAACTCGACGATGCGGGTGATCTTCCCGCCGAACTACAACGTAACTCTGGCTGAGCACCTCATTCCTGCCGCTGATCTGTCTGAGCAGATTTCCTTGGCTGGCAAGGAGGCTTCAGGTACGGGCAACATGAAGTTCGCGTTGAATGGGGCTCTGACTATTGGTACGGATGACGGCGCCAATGTGGAGATTCGCAAGCTGGTCGGCGACGACAACTTCTTCCTCTTCGGGATGACCGAGCCTGAGGTGGAAGATTTGTTGGATCAAGGCTATGAACCCTCGTCGTTCTATGAGTCCAATGCGGATCTGAAGGCGGCTATCGACCTGATCGCCTGCGGTACCTTCTCTGATGGTGATCCAACCTCCTTCGAGCCCATCGTGTCCAACCTTCTGTACTCCGACCGCTTCATGGCTCTGGCCGACTATGAGTCGTACATGGCTGCCCAGGCCCTCGTGGATCAGAAGTACGCCGATCAAGAAGCCTGGACCCGCTCCGCAATCCTGAACGTAGCCCGCACCGGATACTTCAGCTCCGACCGCTCCATGAGGGACTACATCGCCCGCATCTGGGATGTGCAACCACTGTAAGACGAACGTGAAGACCCCACAGGTCATCCTGCCGCCAGGCAGGACCCCCGGCAGCCGACGTAGGGTCTGGGGGTAGATCTTTACCCAAGTCCATACTTTGGCTGCCGGGGGTCCTGCCTTCGGCAGGATGACCTGTGAGGGGGGGGAACGTGACACACAGGGAACGGTCATTCAACCCCCGGTCACTCTATCCCCGGTCATCCTGCCGCCAGGCAGGACCCCCGGCAGCCGACGTAGGGTCTAGGGGACGTAACAAAGGGAACGGTCCTTTTTGTAACTCCACCCCCGGTCATCCTGCCGCCAGGCAGGACCCCCGGCAGCCGACGTAGGGTCTGGGGGTAGATCTTTACCCAAGTCCATACTTTGGCTACCGGGGGTCCTGCCTTCGGCAGGATGACCTGTGGGGCGTGGGACAGTCCTGTTTTGTCACCCATCCCGTCCTTGTCATCACGTCTGTTACCCTGGTTCTATGGAGGAAGTTGCCGCATACATTGCTATCTTCCTTGCGACCACGTTCATATTCAGTGGTGCCTTTATCGCTGAAAGGATCACGAAAAAGCTCTACGGGCCGGGTAAGCCAAACATCCTTGGCTCGAAGGAGCCGGGCTATCAGAACACGTGGAACAATCCTCAGCTACAGAAAACCTGGAACCCCTATCAGAGCAATGCTTTGCGTATCCTTGCCGGACAGTACGGCATGCCTTACACCCCGAGCACACAGGATAACGTCGCTCTAGCGGAGAAGCTATCCCTGTACACCACACCTCCCGAAGCCGAAATCACCTACGAGCTATCCCCACTCGACCCTCTCACCTCGTCCCTGGAGATCGGCGAGGTTTTGTCCCCTGAAGATGATCCCCAAGATATCCCCACACCACGAGTGCTTGGCGGCAGAACCTTGGGGACGTGACAATGGGTCCTTTTTGTCACGTTCCCGTCCCCCCGGTCATCCTGCCGTCAGGCAGGACCCCCGGCAGCCAACGTAGGGTCTAGGGGTACGTCATTACCCAAGTCCCTACGCCCCCCGGTCATCCTGCCGTCAGGCAGGACCCCCGGCGGCCAACGTAGGGTCTAGGGGTAGGTCATTACCCAAGTCCATACGTCGGCTGCCGGGGGTCCTGCCTGACGGCAGGATGACCGGGGATGAGGACAGTCCCTTTGTCACGTCCAACTGATACCCCCGTCCCCATTGTCACGTCTACGCCGGAATGACGTCGCGGCGGCGGAAGCCGACTGCTCCTAGCGCAGCCAGAATAACCCCGCCAAAAACCAAACCAACCCAGGGCCACCAGGAGAAGGTTTCGGTGGGCCAGCGCTGCAAAAGGCCGAAGGGAGTGAGTCTTTCTACCCATCGGGGAAGGTTAAGCAGTCCACCAATGACGATATACAGGAAAGACACAGCCAGATAACCCCAGGCAACCCAGGTAAGTTTCTTTGCCCAGCCCATGAGGAACAGACCCAAACCGGCGAATCCAATCAGCGTCGCACCGAAGTTGAACGCCGATTTCATCGTCAACGACAAACTCATCGGATCCGCCATCACGTACGCGGCGACAGAATGGAAGCCAACAGCAATCAGCAACTGCATCACCACGGCCACAAAACCGGCTAACAGTGCGTACCCAACAAAAAGCCGAACCCTAGACACCGACTTTCCCACAACATAATCAAGCCGCCCCTTGCGCTCTTCAGCGCCCAGGTTAAAGATCACAGTCAGCACCGGAATCACCGAGATTGCCGTCATGATGATCACCAGCATCGTCACCGTTGGACCGACGATATCGTCAGCAGTCGCATCGATCCCGAACATTGCCTGATAGATGGGCGAGGACCTCACGAAGTCTTCCATATCCGGCATCACCGCACCATAGGCTGCTGCCAAAATGAACACAGTCGCCGCCCACGCGATCACCGGCCCCCTTGTCAAACGCCAAATCAGTCCCCACTCCCCTGACAGGAAGATCGACGCATGGCTGCGCCGACCGGTCATCGCAGGCAACAACCCCTCACCTAGATCACGCGTCGCCACCAAAACGAACGCGAGAACCATGACAACAGCACTCGTCCCAACAAGTACGAACACCGGCCACCAGTGATTGCCATAGTACGGGTAGGTCCGCTGAATCAACCCCAGAGGCGAAATCAGGGCTGCGATCTCAGAGCCGACATCGCCATAGGCGCGTACCATGAACAAAACACCGAGCAGAGTCAGGCCCATCCCCATGGCACCTCGCGCAGACTGCACAAGCTGAACGATCACCATCGTCAGCACAGCAAAAACCAGCCCGCACCCGCCGAGTGCTGCACCATAGACCAGCGAACCGGCCAGATCAATGGACTCCACACCAAAGGCTGGCATGGTGATCCCCACGAGTACGGCAACGATCACATTGATCCCGATCATGATCACACCGACCGAAGCAAGGTTCGACAACTTCCCGGTTGGCAATGCGCGGATCACCTCCAAGCGGCCCTCATCTTCATCAGTACGGGTGTGGCGGATCACAAGCAGAATGTTCATGATCCCCACCAGTGTTGCCGTCCACACAAGCATGAGCTGGGTATACAAGATGCCCAAGGTCATCGTGTCCCCGTACGAGACTCCGCACATAGCGATCATCGCCGGATTCTTCATCATCTCAGCCATCACAGCCAACTCATCGGCCGAGCCCGCCAGGGATGGAACAGCCGGGACCACGCACACAGCGAAAGCCAGCACACCCAGAATCCACACGGGCAGACTGAAACGATCACGCTTCAGTTTCAGCCTCAGCAACCCAGACCAGTTCGCGAACGGGCCTTCATCAGTACGCGTACTCATCACTGCTCCGCAACGGCGTAGTGGCTCATGAAGAGCTCTTCGAGGGTCGGCGGTGTCGACACAATCCGGGTGGCACCAGCTTCTGCCAAGAAAGACATCACCGGTGAGGTGAAAGCATTATCGAGGTGGAACTCCGCCTGGCCATCTGTGAGCTGACAATCATAAACTCCTTGCACCTGCTTCAAACCAGTGAGATCACCCGTAGCCTCAACGTGAACCTGGTTGCGGGTCAGATGCTGCATGTCCCGCAGGGTGCCTGTATCAACGATGGTCCCCTGACGAATGATTGAAAGCCGGTCACACAGTTGCTCAACCTCGGACAAGATATGCGAGGACAAGAAAACCGTCTTTCCCTCAGCGGTGACCTTGCGTACGCATTCGCGGAAGACGTTCTCCATCAGGGGGTCTAAACCGGAGGTCGGTTCGTCGAGAATAAACAGATCAGCATCGGTGGAGAAGGCAGCAATGAGCGCGACCTTTTGGCGGTTGCCCTTAGAGTAGGTGCCGCACTTGCGAGTCGGATCGAAGTCGAAGCGCTCGATCAGCTCCTTGCGGTAAGTCTTGTCCTCCGATTTCTTCAGGCGTACGAAGAGGTCGATCACCTCTCCGCCGGTGAGGTTCGGCCACAGGTTCACATCCCCCGGTACGTAGGACACCCGGTGGTGAATCGACACCGCGTCTTTCCAGACATCCTTGCCGAAGATCGTTGCCGTGCCTGCATCGGCTTTGAGAATCCCCAGCAGAACCCGGATCGTTGTGGTTTTTCCGGCGCCGTTAGGACCGATGAATCCATAGATTTCACCCGGTGCCACGTCAAGATCAACGCCGTCGAGGGCTTGTACCCTTCCGAAGTGTTTCTTTGTTCCGGTCATCGATATGGTTGACTCACTCATGATGCTCCTCACTGCCTGCTCGTATTCATTATTCACCTAATATCAGCCCCCGCCCAGGCTTTTCCCCTAGCTAGTCGCGACTTCTACGATCTGGGTGCAGTCCCGGTCGAGGTGAGCCTGGCCCCCGGTGATCTTTGACACCAGGGAATCTGGGTCATCCGGATAGGTGAAACGCATCCGTACTGACTTGTCATCATAGGAAACATCGACGATAGTCCCACCTGCACGCAGAAGGTCCTCCTGGATTCGTCCGCCCTGATTATGAGGTACGGCTAGGGCCCAGACTGTGCGTACCTCACGGGTTACTCGGGGCATCGCGGAGGTAGCTTGGGTCACGCAACCGCCATAAGCTCGAGTTAGCCCCGAGGCACCAAGCTTGATCCCGCCGAAATACCTGGTCACCACCGCCGTGACATTAACCAGATCAGCCTGGGTCAGCGCATTCATCATCGGAATTCCACCGGTTCCTGATGGCTCCCCGTCATCAGAACTTCGCGCGGTACGTACGCCCTCGTCGTCGATGATGAAGGCCATGCAGTGGTGACGGGCATCAGGATAGAGTGCGCGTACGTCCGCAATCACGGCCCGAGCCTGAGACTCAGTATCAGTACGCGCAATAGTCGTGATGAACCGAGACTTCTTAATCTCGGTAGTTTCGGTGGACTGAAACCCCCGCGGCGGCATGGACGGCACGTGCTCAGTCTATCGGGGAGGCATGGATCGGTAGATGCAGGCGCCGCCTGTCCTCAAGCGAGCCTTCCCAACCCCAAACCCCACACAACCCCCAGTCATCCTGCCGCCAGGCAGGACCCCCGGCAGCCGATCTATGGACTGTGGTACAGGTCTATACCCAAGTCCCTACGTTGGCTTCCGGGGGTCCTGCCTAGCGGCAGGATGACCGGTTGGGCCCCCGGTCATCCTGCACGCAGCGCAGCTGAGTGCAGGACCCCCGGCGGCCAACGTAGGGACTTGAAGAAGACAAGCTTTACCACAGACCCTACGTCGGCTGCCGGGGGTCCTGCCTGACGGCAGGATGACCGCGGTGCGCTGGCTGCGTTGCCTGACACCAGAATGACCGGGAGGATGCTTCCAGGACGGAGATGTGTCGAGGGGACGTATAACGTGACGCACGCCGGATGGTACTGGGGGGTGGTTTCCTGCCCGTAGCTTTCCTATTCCACGTGTTGGTGATGGTTTGAGACTGAACTGTTACCGATGTTCTGATACATCCCACTTCCTCTCGCTGGCGCGGCCTTCCCCTGTTTTTTGCTGAGGGTGCACCGTGCTCTACTAGACTTTCCCCCCCGCTGCCGCGGCCCCCCCAGGGGGGCCTTGCCATTCTTGGACGTGGTCGGGGTCTGCGGGTGCTGGGTAGACACACAACTATCACTGCGACAGTTACGATTCACGGGGGGAGGGATGGTGAAAAGTCTGCAGGCATTTATCATCGGCATCTGTCTGTCTCATTGTTGGGGTGGCTCCCAGGATTCTCCCGGTGGTAGTGACAGGTTGTCCTCCCCCCACGATAAGAACCCGCTGGTGTTAGTCAGGGAAAAAGTTGCGCTTTCCGCACACTATCGGCATCCCTGGAACGGAATGCGCAACTTTTTCCTTGAAAACCAGTGTTTTTCC
>WQYJ01000043.1 GCA_009781325.1 Propionibacteriaceae bacterium
ACAAGGAGTTAATGCAGCCAGCACCCAATGACTTTGCCTCAAGCGCTCTCATTTTAGGGTTATTAATCCCCCACGCGACGCTGCCGACCCCAATTGCTCCACCTGCGATTACATTTGCCACTCCTTTAAGTGGAAGATAAAGAACACCTGTTGCCTCTAGAATCACCTGGCGCGACATCCCCACGAAATACGCATCTTTCTCATCTTCACTAAGCAATGGGCTATTGTAGACACAGTGCGCAGTCTGTGCCTTGTCGACTGTGTCAATAATACTCTTCGCCTGCAAGACGTCTCCCAACCACCCCAACACTCCTTTCGCTTCTTTACCGAAAAGACCCTCACCGGCTGCGTTGATACCTATGTCAACAGTAACTTTTACCCAATCACCCCATTGCTCCCAAAGATCTCTTCCCCACTGCGCGGCCTCAGCATTCATCCGGTTCATCTCATCTATCGTGTCACTAGGCAGGTTTCTCCCATGCTTAAACCCTTCGATCTTTCCGTCCATAGCCGCTTGCACAGTTACTATGAACTGCTGAACGGATTTATCATATTGAGTCTCGAACTCTCGCGAATCCATTAGCGCTTCGCCGAAGAGTTGGATCATTTCATTACCGTCGATAGACAAGTCGGATTTCGGTTTGAAGCCTGTTGGATCACCATAGAAAGGCGTAACGGAGAACTTGACAGTGATCGGGAGCTCTTGGGTATGTCCATAGGGCAACTTACAAGATATGTCATATGAAATCTCATCTGGGCCATAGATGCCTGTTCCGGAACACGCCTCATCTGTCCCATAGCTAAGGTCAGATAGGGGATTACCACCGGCTTGCAGAACGCCCAGGGCACCCATGGGAATTGATTTGAGTTCACCTGAGACATCAACTTGATAGGGGAAAGTCTGGCTCTGACCACCCCCTCGCACACGGAGATAGTCGCTAATGGAATAGTGCTTCTCACGATTCATCTTGCCTAGGTCAGGCCTGACTGTGAAGACAACAGAATCACCGTGATCCATAGCATAATTCGATACACCAGGGTCAAAACTGACATAGTTGGCGGCTTCAGGGCCTGGCTCTACTTTGATGTCAGACACATAATCTCCGTCATTTGTGAGAGTATATGTCCGCGCCATCGTTGAATCATCTAGGCTATTCAGTTCAAGCCTCACATTCAGTTGAATTGTGTCTACTATCAGCTCTACTGTGGTTGATGCAATTACTGGATTGTTCCCCCCGACAGGGTGAGCGTTTATTCGCAGAGAGTATCTTGCTGCTTCAGCATTCTGGGTGAAAACCGACAATTCAACCTGCTGAGTTTCACCAGCTTGCACAACCATAGGTTGCTCCTCGGACCCACTTCCAACAAACCCCAAGGCAATATCATCGTAGGGGTTTACACAGTCAAGGTAGAACACCACCGCACTGTCGCTCTGGTTGGTGACGCCAAGCTGGACACTCTGTCCGTAATCTCGTTCGAGACGAAAATCTCCTCCGGTAAGCTCCAGCGTCCCTGCCCCCTGTGAAGCGCCTGACCCCCCAACCGTCACCGGATCAGTCACATTAGCGCTAATTGTGATTGGCGGAGGGGGCGGAGCCGCCTGGCTCATCGCTGCAACGCTCACGACTAAAAGGGTAGATACTAAAAGAATAATGGTGCCACCGACAGTTCGACGCATCCCCAAACCTCCATGTTTGCGATGTTTCAAACTCCTGTGCGCTAAGTTTAAAAGCAATGCCGTCTCCGACACCTCTACTAGGATAGCTCATTGCCAATACCCCAACCAAATCGCGTCATGGCTAGTGGGAGGATGTGTGTCGAGGAGATGTTTTTGTGCTTGGAAGCTATAAACGAGACAAGCGAGCGTATGACTTGACACACATGTGGCAGCGTGGATGACATGACTGAGCCAAGACCTGATGGCCGACCACCGGTCATCCTGCCGTCAGGCAGGACCTCCGGCGGCTGGCATATGGACTTGTAGAAGTGAGGCTTTTCCACAGACCCTACGTCGGCTGCCGGGGGTCCTGCCTGACGGCAGGATGACTGATGGTTCGTTCTCGGGGTGCTCCGGACGGTGGCAAGGAGCCGGTTCAAGACGTACCAGTGTGTCAGGGATGGATAACTTGACAGCGGGACGCATAACTTGTCACGTTTCTTTCCAATTCAGGTGCAAGTGTCAGCATGCTCGTAGCCTCCGTATGAGTTCTTCCTCTGCCGCCAAGGACTCGCGTACATCACCGAAGAGGTATAAGTCAATCAAACTGGCCACCATGGTCGGCGTGGTTCGTTCAGTGAGGAAAATGTCTCCTTCACTGTCGATGATAAGACGAAGGGTGGCCTCGGTTGAGTCGAGGTCAGTAACCGTGGCGTACAGGTTATTGCTCGGGCCAGCAACCAAGCCAAGGCGTGTCGCATACGCCGTATCACCCAGCAGGCTAGGCCCGGTGGGTATGACCTCCTGTTCTACTTCAACGCGAGGCAGATCAGTAGATCGGTAGCGATACCATCCTCGCGAAGCTCCCAGATGATACGCCAGCGCACTCACCGGGAGAGTGCGTAGTCGCGACTTCAGGCGAGATAATGCCGAGCCGGTCAGTGTTGTGACAGTCTCACCGCTCAATAGATCGAGCGCGGCCTGTCGGGTGTTCGGAGCCCAGCGTCGCCCGTGGGCTTGGGCGCGTAGGAACGCATTAAGGATCGCTGAGTCGACGGTTTGCGTTGTTCCTACAACCCGATGGATCGGCAGATCACCTGAAGACACGGCTTCTTGGAAGCGACGCACAGACAACTCAGCCCCGGCAGCCGCCTGGGCCAGGGTCAACTCCATGACATATATGTTCGCAAATGCGCGGTATTATGTCAACTGATGCATCAAGCGGGCGTGTAACTAGATACACATGTGACAGCGTGGATGACATGACTGAGCCAAGACCTGATGGCCGACCACCGGTCATCCTGCCGTCAGGCAGGACCTCCGGCGGCTGGCGTATGGACTTGTAGAAGAGAAGCTTTTCCACAGACCCTACGTCGGCTGCCGGGGGTCCTGCCTGACGGCAGGATGACTGAGGGTTCGTTCTCTGGGTGCTCCGGACAGCCAAGGGGTCTCGACCTCGTGGAGAAGAATGTCTAGGTTTCAGGCGTCCCCTTGACACATAACCTCCCCTTAACACACGTCTATTCTCTGGGAGAGATCCTATGAGCGGATGGTGGTGGTTCGCCGATGGTCTCTAGAGGAACCTCGATTGCGGCTTGGGGGGTGAGAGTGGTGTGTTGGATGCGGTCTAAACGGAACCAGCGGATTTCTCCGCGTAGTTGGCAGTGGGCGATCAGATACCAGTAGCCGTCCCGGTTGGCTAGAAGCTGCGGGTCTACCTGCCGGGATGTCAGGTTCTCTTCAGCGTCAAGGTAGATCAGGTTGAGTACGTGCCGGTCCTGTAAGCCTTGTTCGATGGGGCGCAGGACATGGGACTGGCTAGGTTGATCGGCATCGTTGATCCAGATCCGCTCACATAACCGCTGGGTTCGATCCCTCGTGTGGTCATCCATGACGGCAAGGAGTTTTGTTAGGGCTGCGCTGCCATGGCGGGCGAACGGCTGCCCCTGACAGACTGCTAGAGCTGCCGCTAACGCTGAGGCTTCGGCTGCGGTGATATTGACCGGCGGAAGGGTCGCTGACGCATCGACGACATACCCTCCGGTGGGTCCGGGTCTGGCCCCCTGACACCGACAGACAACATCTAGGTTAGGGACCCAAAAGTGCCAGTGGGATGACCGCCACACCATCTGGGCGACGAAATGCTGAGTATCCTGTATTGATGATGACTTTTTCTATTATGCGATTGGGCATTTTTTGCTCCAACCAATTGAGATGAACTACGTCAGTGGGACGAATAGCCGGAGATGCTTTTGCTTCAATCGCCAGGAAACAAGAATCTGATCTCTCGATAATGAAGTCCACTTCCCGGTCGCCATCCTTGGTCCTCATGTGTGCAACCCTTCCCCCAAAGTTGGCCGAGAGAACCTGCAATGTTTGCGCAACAAGCGACTCAAATAGTGCCCCTAAGAAGGTGCCGTCGCGAGGAAACTCTGGGTCACCAGTCCCCCTGATGAGCGAGCTGGGCGTTGCACCTACCAAACGTGCGGCAAGTCCAGGATCGACAAGATGATGCTTGGGGGTTTTCCCCAGCCGCTTGAGATGAGAGAAGCTTGGCTCCCAAGCCTGAATAGGATCAAGAACCCAAATACGTTGCAAGAGTTCCTTGTATGCCAGGCTCGTGGGCTTGCTGGGGACATCAGCTTCTTCTGGTGATGCTGCCCGTCTGATTGCTGCCTCTGTTGCTGTCGTAGCTGTCGCTGCTGCATACGCCGCGAGCCAGTTGCGCAAGGACCTAGGCCGACGAATACTGCCTCCAGCATCCGGAATGTCATGATCAATGATTCGGTCTACATAGGCGTCGAGAAGGTAAGGCCGTGCTTCCGGGAGTTGACTACGTATGCCAGGAAACCCTGATGTGAAGATTTCACGGACATATTCGAAGACTCCTATGTCGGTATGCCCCTCGATGCCTGTCTCCTCATCGGACAGCAAGCTTGAGAAGGACACCGTCGGCTGTTCCACACCCCTCTCAGGGAAGGACATAGGCCTCATGAGTAGACGTACGATCCGTCCCGCTCCAGAATGAATTGATAGTGGGTCTTTCGGAGTTGCAGATCCAGCAAGTAGAAAACGCCCTGGTGGAGCACCATCATCGACTGCCCTGCGAACCACATCCCAAATCGGTGGAACTCTCTGCCACTCATCGACAAAGATTGGTGAATCACCATGAAGAATAATTTCCGGGTCTGCCTGTGTATTCAACCGGGTCGACTCGACATCAAGCGAATACACATTATGCGACAGACGTTTCACAGATGCTGTTTTTCCCACTCCTTTAGCACCTTCGACAGCTATTGCTGGAAGAATAGTCAGAAGGTGTTTTAGCTGCTTATCAACTACTCGTGTCTGATAATCCATATCTTTACTTTACCATTAGCGGATTATTTCCTTTATCATTAGCGGATATTTTACTTTACCATTAGCGGATCTTCAGGATGCCGCCACTACCGAGGTGTGTCCCAGGCCCCCTGACACACATCCCCTCGACATGCATTCATGCGATGATGGTGTCATGGATACCGAGCAGATAGGCCTTTCAGAGTCTTCGATACTCAAGTTTTGGGCATTGGCTAAAGGCTGTCTCAAGGATGAGGATGTCAGCGTTAGTCTTTGCCTTACGGACCCCGAGGTGCTTGCACCACCCGCGTGGAGTTTCGGCGATTCTCCTGAGATGGCGAATGAGCTGCTGGCGCTTGTTCTTGAAGGTAAGAAGACTGCAACGAGCGGGCTTTATCAGGAATATGTTGATGAGGACGAGCCGTTGCCCCAGGTCGGAGATTTGTCAATCATCATGGATGGGCAGTCAGAACCGAAGGTTCTCATCCAGGAGGCAGAAGTACGTATCGTACCTTTCATCGAGGTGAGTGAAGAACAGGCCTTGGCTGAGGGAGAAGGCGACCTTGAAACATGGCGTGAGATCCATCGCGAAGTCTGGAAGCGCCGTGGCTTTGACATCACAGACAATACCCTAGTCGTCTGGGAGCGCTTCACTGTGCTCTGGCCAGATGTTTGTTGAGGGGAGCGATCGCACAGGCCAAGGGGCATACTCACTCTCCCCCCGGTCATCCTGCCGTCAGGCAGGACCCCCGGCGGGTGACGTATGGACTGTAGTTCAGGTCTATGCCTAAGACCCTACGTTAGCTGCCGGGGGTCCTGCCTTCGGCAGGATGACCGGGGGACGTATGACTTCCTTGGCTTTATGGGGACGTATAGTTTCCTTGGCTTTATGGGGACGTATAGTTTCCTTGGCTTTATAACGCTTTGGCAACGAATTCCACCTCTGAGACTTCTCCTTATTGCGTCAAATGGAAAAAAGGTTATTCTTTAAACATTGTCTTTCCAAAGGAGGAAAACTATGGCAAAACACAAAATCACTCTTCTTGCATCGACGGCTGTAGCCTGTCTTTTGGCGCTGAGCGCCTGCACAAATACCCCTGGTACAACTGACCCCACGGATCCCACGAATACAAATCCGGCTTCGGATGGCGCGATGGCTCCGACGCTGGCTGAGACCAGCTGGATGAATAAACTCCCCCAGTCCTACATCGACTCAGGTGTTATTCAGGCTGCCACGACAGACGGAATGGCCCCTTGGGCATTCCTGGATCCCACGACTCGCGAAGCCTCCGGGGCTGATGTTGACCTCGTCAATGAAGCTGCCCGCCGTCTCGGGCTCACCGTCGAATGGGCCGACATTCAGTTCGCTGCTGCTATTCCCGGTGTTGAGGCTGGCCGCTACGATCTCTATGTCTCAGCTATGGCTGACAGGATTGTTCGCCAGGAAGTCGTCAACTTCATTGACTACTCCTCAGAAGGTTCCGGGGTTATCGTACCGGCAGGAAACCCGAACAACATCCAGGCTTTCTCTGACTTCTGCGGCCTGAGGGTCAACATTCTCACCGGTTCGATGTTCCCTCCGTTGATTGAGGAACTCAACGATGGAGATTGCAAAGATAATCTGGTCTCGATGACAGAGTCCGCTGACAAGCAGGCCACCTATCTAGCCGTTGCCTCCGGTCAAGCTGACATCGCCTTGGATACCTACGGCGTATCGAACTACACATTCAACGTCTCTGAGCAAGGTAAGAACCTCGGCCTCGAACTGGCTCCTCTGCCTCCGTTTGCTCCAGCGCACCAGGGCATTGCCTTCGCGCAGAATAATACGGACTTCATGATGGCCATGGCTGGTGCTATGCAAGAGATGCTTGAGGACGGCACGTACCAAGAAATCTTTGACAAGTGGGCTGTTGGCAAACTCGTGATGAAGCAGTTCTCCATCAATACCGTCATTGTTGCCGGAATTATGGATTTCCTAGAAATCTAGTTATATGGCAACCAGTCTTCTAGCATGTCATCATGGCCATTCTTGACCCCGTGGCAGAACCTGCTATGAACGCTCGTGGTGGTGCGAGCCGAGTCATCCATGCTCGGCTCGCACCACGACTTTTTACTGCTTCAAGTGCTGCTGTCGTACTTCTGATCCTCGCTGGTGCTGTCTATCTTGTCGTCTCGTCCGGACGACTGCGCTGGGCGGTGATCGGCGAGTACATTTTCTCGACAGTGATGCTTAATGGAGTAAAGACGACACTGACTATCACCCTGGTTTCACTGATAACTTCGATCGTACTCGGAACCTTATTGGCGACGATGCGCATGAGCAAGAATTTCATCCTCAAGGCGATCGCGTCAGGATACATCTGGTTTTTCCGAGGTACGCCGGTCATCGTCCAGGTCGTCTTCTGGTTCAACATCGCCTTATTCTTACCCAAAGTCGGCTTCGGTGATTGGACAGTTTCGACCAATGTCATCGTGACACCGATGAACGCCGCTTTGTTGGCCATGAGCCTCAACGTCTCGGCCTTCATGTGTGAGGTGATTCGCGGTGGTCTGCTCGCTGTCGACCGCGGTCAGACCGAAGCTGCGATGTCGATCGGGATGCGTCCAGCAAATATTCTGCTGCGGATCGTACTTCCACAGGCTGTTCGGGTCATTTTGCCGCCGGCGGGAAACTTGGCCATCGACTTGCTGAAGGCAACCTCGCTGGTCTACGTCATCGGCACCAAAGAAATCCTGGGTACGGCTACCTCCATTGCCGGACAAAACTTCTATGTGATCGAGTTATTGATCGTCGCCTGTTGCTGGTATCTCATCCTTGTGACCATCGCTTCCTACCTGCAAGGCAAGCTCGAAAAGCGCTTCAGCCGCGGGTACGCACCCGCCAGTACCAAAGGCAAAAAGACAGCCGCACCGACTCAAGCTCCGGACACACCAAGTGCGAACCAGCTTGAGTCAGCAACAGAAATCGAGGAGGCCACGTCATGACCACACAACCCATGGTCAGAATCCATGACCTCAAGAAGGCCTTCGGTCACCATGTCGTACTTGAGGGTGTCGACATGGAGGTTTCCCGCGGAGAAGTGGTCTTTGTTATCGGACCATCCGGTTCAGGCAAATCAACCCTGCTTCGCTGCATCAACGGTCTGGAACCCTATGACGGCGGTGAAATCTGGGTCGGCGACTATCTGGTCGGCGCCGAGTTGCACGGAGATCGATGGGTGGAGGCTTCGCCGAAGGTGGCCGCACAACGCCGCAGCCGCATCGGCATGGTCTTCCAGCGATTTGACCTCTTCCCCAACATGACAGCCCTCGAGAACATCACCGCAGGTCTGCGCTTGGTTCATCATCAGTCCCCGAAAGAAGCAGAAGCCCGCGGTCGAGAACTGCTGGAACGGGTAGGACTGAGCGAACGAGCCGACTCCTATCCCGGCCAGTTATCCGGAGGCCAACAACAACGCATCGCCATCGCCCGGGCCATCGCCGCCAAACCTAACCTCGTACTTTTCGATGAGCCGACCTCAGCTCTCGACCCAGAACTTGTCGGTGAGGTTCTCGATGTCATCCGAGACCTTGCCGAGTCAGGGATGAGTTTGATCGTAGTCACCCACGAGATCCATTTCGCTTTGGATGTCGCTGACGTGGTTTACTTCGTGGATGGCGGGCGTGTGGTTGAATCCGGGTCACCCGAGTCAGTCATCAAGAACCCTCGCCACGAACGTACCATCTCCTTCCTCCAACGCATTAACCGCGAATCTTTGTAGAACAGGACAACGGCCATGACCAGCCAATTTGGATATATCAACGCACCGCTTCCCACGGCATATCAGCCGCCAGTGATCGCTGAATCCCTGACTATCAGCACAACTACCGCTGCCGAGATGCTCACCTCGAACGATATTCAGGTTCACCCAGAAACCACAGGCACTGTGGCTGATCAGATCCTGTCGATCTTTCGTCACGAGGAAATCCTCATGGGTAACCCCGCGTGGATGGACGTACGGCACAACCGCTGGGTTGATCAGATCAACCGCTTTGTCACTCGAAATGAACCGCTGCTGTTTGTAGCGATGGCTTTTCCCTACAAGGTTCCCAACCCGCTCAAGAACGGCGAACGGCGCTTCCCCGACCTGGGTGAGGCTCTGATGCTTCGCCGGTTCGACGCCGTACTTGATGCTGTCCAGTCGGTCTATCCTCCTGGGGCTCACCTGACAATCCTTGAAGAAGGCATCCTTGGCCGCTGCCAGGGAGTAGACCCGGGCGACATCGGCGCCTATCGGGCAGGAATAGAACAGATTACCCTTGTCAGCGGGGTAAATCCTGACCGCATTAGCTTCCATAGCCTGGACGATATGGTCACCAGAATCGAGAACTTTGAGGCTCGTTGGTATTTCGAACAGGAGCGTTTGCGCGCTCTGTGGGATCAGGGTGAACCTCAGATCAGAGGTGCGTACGACGAAATCCATCCAGGCCAGCGCTCGACCGTACCTGCTCGTCACTTTGATCCCCAAACCCTCGCGGAAGCCCTAGATTCGACGCAGACTGATTCGGCTTTGCGCTATGTTCGCGAATACCTCAACCTGGTTTCGCATCGGCAGTTTTTCGCGTATCGCGCTCTGATTAATCTGCGGGATGTCACTGGCTACTTGGAGGAGATCGCTCCGAATAGCATCAAGCTGACTGTCTCCCCCAAGCCCGAGAATCTTGCTGTTATCCCGATCAACAGAAACACCCGAACCCTGCCCTATCACGGCAGGCCTGTGATGAGTCAGGATGGAGCGTGGACGATTGAATACTTCGGGTCTTTGGGTACGTACGGCCCGCTCACTGCGCTTCATCTAGACGGTGATGCCGATGTTTCCCCGATCGGATATCTGAGGCGAGCACCATGACACAATTAGCAGTTGATATTGGGGGCTCCAAGATTCGGCTCACCGTATTCGACGCTTTCGTACCCCTATTCAGTGAGTCGGTGCCAACCGGGCTTTTGCGGCGAGGTACGCCGAAGTTCGCCGATGACTTAGCCGGTTTGCTTCGCTGTCATCGCGTGACCAGTCACGATCATCTCGGGCTGACCCTCAATGGAATTCTTCGCGGCGGCCATGTTGAGTATTCATCACTAATGGGTGGGCGCGTCGATTTTCCCCTGCAAAGCTTCCTGGTTGAACAGTTCGCGATCCCCACCAGCGTTGACGATGATCTGCATGCCCAGGCATCGGCTGAAGCCAAGTTTGGATTGGGACGCGACTATCCCACCATTGCGATCCTGAACCTTGGTACCGGCATTGGGGCTGTCTTGGCAGATCGTCAACAAGTCGTACGCGGCCAATTTGCTGCAGGTCTTATTTCTGAACAACAAGTGTGGGTCGACTCATTCCAGGAACTCCGCTCTCTGGATCGTACGGTATGCGGGCGCGGGCTGAAGGAGATGTACGCCAAACTCACTGGGGAGACCATCGAGGCTGTCACGGTGTTTCGGCGCTGGCATGACAATGACCCTGCGGCAAGGAAAATCGTCGAGGTTTTTGCCCACACCCTTGGCGAGACTCTTCAAATGATCTCGCGCTTCTACCACCCCGAGGCCATTGCGATTCACGGTTCGATTGCCCGCAGTTGGGCTGTCTATGAAGAGGCGGCTCTTCAGGCGTACCATGACGGACTTGAACAAGTTTTCTGGGCGAAAACTGTGCAATGCTCCGAACTGGAGTACGCTGCTGAGTTAGGCGTACTCTCCCGAGAAGCTGCCAGCCTCGAAGACATCCCATAGACAAGGCTTCCTGTGTCCGAAACACTCACTCCACACGCGCTGGGGCCGGTCCGAGCCTCGCGCATGTTCACAGCGATCATTGAAGCTGTCATTGACCTCATCGATGCACAAGGGCTGAAGGCCGGCAACCGTTTGCCGAACGAGGGACAACTCACTCAAATGCTGTCGGTTTCCCGGCCGACTTTGCGCCAGGCTCTTCGCGTACTGGAATCTGCTCAGATCATTTCTGTGAGAAAGGGCCAGCAGGGCGGGATTTTTGTTGAGACTGACATGATCCCCATTGGTCCGCTTGCCGAACACACCGCTCACGAACTTGAGTCCATTGAGTCTCTGCTGCTCACAAGGCGACTCATTGAGCCTATTGTGGTGCACTTGGCAGCCGAATTTGCGACCGCTGAAGAGCTCGATCGAATCCAGTACACCATCGACCGGATGGATCATTTCCGCAACTCCTCAGAGATGGTCACACGCGCGGACTATATGTATCACCGCCGCGTGGCGATGGCCAGCCATAATGAGACTCTGCGGCGTACTATGAATCGCCTGCATCAGCGTTTACTTCCGCTTTTCCATGCCATCGGGGTCGAAATCGATGATGTCGACCGGGTTCTTGCCGTCCACACTCGTCAGTTGGCTGCGATCCGGGCTAAGGATCACGAGCTCTTGGACGTACTGCTGCGTGAGACCCTGGCTGATTTAGAAAAAGACGCTGGACTGGATTTCCCGTACGGAATTCGGTGGCATGAACTCGACGATGCCCTGACGTTTTCGGCGAATCCTTAGTTCAGGCGCGAAGTGCTTCTAGCTCACCGGCAGCTTCACGGCTGAGGAACATGGCGGCACCGACCTTCGTCTGAAGAATCGATGCTGGGCACATGATGGATACTGGGCCCTCCAGGACTTCTTTCATGATCGGCGCTTTGGCAGCTTCATCGGCGAGTGCGATGATAGTCTTCGGGGCGATCAAGGCGGGAATAGTTAATGACAAGCCATAACGAGGTACTTCCTCGATAGAATCGAAGATACCTGCCTTGGCGATCTGATGCCGGGTTCCCTCGGCGAGCGCAACCGCCACCATGATGGAGTTGGTGGTGAAATCCGCAGGAGGATCAATAAAGGCCAAGTGCCCGGTCTCGCCGATCCCGACAACACAAACACAAGGTTGCAGTCGCTCGTACAACTCGGCATAACGTTCCAGTTCCGCTTCCACCGGCTGGGTATCACCCTGCATGGCATAGAAGGCTTTCGGAGCCACGATGTCAGTCAGATGCCGTCTCATTCGAGCCCCGCCCGAGCGAGGATCTTTGTCGGGCACTCCCATGTAAACATCAACATGCAGGACATTGATGCGTGACCATTCGATACTGGTGCGGGACTTTAGCGAAGAAAACAGCGGCCCCTGAGCAGCCCCCAAAGACATAATGACTGTAATCTCATCAGCCTCAAGCAAGGCCTGTGTCACCGCCCGCTCAAAAACATCAACCGCAGCCTCCCCCAGCTCTTCCGGCGAATCCGCCACCCCAACCAACAACTCTCCATACTGAAGACGAAGCATAGTACCTCCTCGACTCACTAAAGGGAAACACTCTTTCCCAATGAGATCAGTCTATATTCACCAGGCAGGGATGAAGTGCGAT
>WQYJ01000044.1 GCA_009781325.1 Propionibacteriaceae bacterium
ATGCTTGGGAAGAGCGTGCGCAAGGAGAAGAATGTGATCAAAGAAATACCTATGCCGGTGCAGTTCGTCAATAGAGTGTGGAAGAGAATTCCTGTCTCGACAAAAATCACCTTTTTCACTACATTTACCGTGGGAGTTTTGGCTCACGTCTTCATGATTACCAACAAGCTTCCGGCCCATGATGACATCTGGATGCTCTTCAGTCCTTTGCGCTTCGAGGCTTATGGGCGATGGTTTGCCTTTTTCCCTACCCTGATAAGCAGCTCTTTTTCTATGCCTGGTGTTAATGCCTTGCTCGCCCTGGTCTATCTTTCTGCCGCGGCTTGCGTTGTCACTGCGTTGCTGCGCATCGGTGAGCCTTTGCTCTGTGTTTTGGTGGGGCTTGTGATGGTGGTGTTTCCATCCGTCGCTGCCTCGATGATCTGCATGGCTGGTGTTGACGGCAACTTCTTCGCAATGATGCTTAGTTGCTTAGCCGTTTATTTAGCCAGCAAATACCGATTCGGTTTCGCCGCAGCTTTCGTACTTATCACTCTTGCAATGGGTGTTTATCAGATATATTTCGCTATGGCTGCAGGCCTGTTTGTTTTAGTCCTGCTGATTGCTGTTGTCGACCTTCAGCCGGTTAAAACCGCCCTGTTGAACGGTGCTAAGTATGTCGGAGTCCTGATAGCCTCCATGGGCGCATACTTTGTCATGGTACGGCTGACAGCAACAGAGCTGGTCCCCTATCAAGGGTTAGACAGCATGGGGAAGATCAATATCGCTGAAATCCCGAGCATGGTAATTGCCTCCTACACAGAAGCGGCAAGATTCTTCCTCCGCAACAGCTTGAAGGTTCATTACCGATATATGGGCGTTTTCTGGGGAATCGCATTTCTTGCGGTTGCTGGGTTGATTGTGTGGATCATCATTCACCGGAAGATTCACACCAGCGCAGCACGCACAGTGTTGCTGGGTGTATTGGTGCTGATTCTTCCTTTAGCAGCGAACATCGTATTTCTGATGGGTTCGGGCAAGGTGCACATGCTCATGATGTATGGCTTGGTATTAATTCCCATTGGGATGCTCGCGCTTCTATCTGTCGCAAGTCAGATCCGTGCAGAGGGCTTGCCGACAGAAACGCCGCAAGGCTTTCGCATGGTTGGATTATGGGCAGTTCCTGTCTTGTCCTGGGCAATAATTGGAGTGCTTCTCGTCTCGAGTTTCGGGTACGGCATCAAGTCCAACCAAGCATACTTTCGGCAGTACCTTGCTTATGAACAAGCTTTTTCATTTTCATCACAATTATTATCGCGAATCGCGAACACACAGGGATTCACTCCCGATGACGAGATACTGCTTGTTGGTGTTCAGCAGGAACTAACTGTCCGAAATGCCTTCATTGAGATCGAACCTTTTGCCCTGTTTACTGATCCGAAGGTCCGAGGGGAGAGTCCAGAATTTATGCTCTACGGCGCTTACCCACCCTTCCTGAAGTACTACATGGGGGTTAACCAAACTGTCGTGCGCTGGATAGGGGGAGACCCACCTGCTGGCTTAACGACGGAACAGATCAAGCAAATTGAAGAAATGCCGATCTATCCTGAAGAGGGCTCAATCCATCGGGTTGGGGAGTCAATCGTCGTGAAGTTTTCTTAGTGAGTATTCGTACGCCACGAGGCAATTTGGTCATGGCTCTAAGACTGAAAAGCGGGGAACTAGAGTAGCAAGTCACTCCATGAGGTACCGCCACACGGAAGCAAAGGATCGTTCTTCGACCACTATGCCTTGCTCTTTTATGAACGTAACCCACTCTTCTCGTGGAAGGCAAGCAACGCTGTTCAAGTCCTTGTGAAGGGCGAATCCTCTGTTGACCCAGAAGTCTGAATCCTCTTTGAGGTTCTCCAATTTATGCGCCGCAGTTTGTGGAAATTTTGCCGTTGGAATTAATGGGACAACGACATCGCGTATGCCCTTGTCCACAAAGGCTGCCACTATTCGATTTCTCTCTTCTGAATCTGCTTGTTGACGAGCCATATCAATCATTGCTCTCGGCAACGACAGGAACATACCAAACGACAAAACGAGAACAATGACCAAGGACAAAGCCTTAGCGATGGGGATACCCTTGCTCCAGATGTCTGAAAAGCTAATCGCAGCCGCGATGAATAGGAAGACTGTGCCACCGAGAAAGGCCCTGCCCGCATAGAAATAAGGCAGTGTAGCCAGCATGGCAAAAATAGCCACAACCCCAGCAATGAAGAACGCAATCGAAAGGATAACTCTCTTCGGAGAACCTTGAGAACAATAGATATGAAGGGCAATAAGCAGGAAGTAGATCAGGAAAAAGTACTTCAACTCATCCATGACATAATTGGAAATACCCCAGAAGCGATAACTCAGTGAAGACAGCAGAGAATCATCTTGTCCTGCAATCCCTTCTCTTGCACTATTACCCGGGGCAAGAAGGACTACCAAGTACGAAGCAATCGCAACGAGTATTCCGACTAGCTTCCACAGATCAATCCTTTTTGTCTTGATCAGACCAGGGAGAATGAGCGCTCCAACAATGAATAGTCCCCCCATTGTTGCTGCCTCACCAGCGAAGCCAGCAAAGATGCCGAGAGGAACCATCGCGATACAGCCGATCACTTTATTCTTGAATGTCCAAGCATCGGAGAAAGAAAGATAGTAGGGCAAGATGAAGAAAAGAAGACCAGCGATACACCACAGATAAACCATGGAGCCGAGTGGCCACAGAAAGACTTGACCAAAGCTGAGTGTGAACGTCCACATGATCACTGTGATGAAAATCAACAGTGGGATCGAGTATCGCTTTTCACCGCGGCTGATTCTGTAGATCATCCAAACAAATCCAGTGAATACACCGGTGTTGATGAAGTTGAAAAGCAACTTGGGAAGCTTAAAGAAGATTCCATCTGCGTAAGACGATGTTAGAGCTCTGCCGCCGTTATGGGTGTACAGGTACCACATGCGGTCGAGGAAGTCAGCGTTCTTCGCAGCGTAAAGATGACCAAAATCATCAGCAAGGTAAGGAGTGAGAAAGTTCTGAATAAGAAAGACGAACAACAATACCGATACAAGAGCTAAAAAGTATCGCTTCACATGGTCTTTTATGTGTTTTAGGACCCGATTGTAC
This sequence comes from Propionibacteriaceae bacterium, assembly GCA_009781325.1. Classification (GTDB taxonomy): domain Bacteria; phylum Actinomycetota; class Actinomycetes; order Propionibacteriales; family Propionibacteriaceae; genus WQYJ01. The sequence continues at coordinate 3,143 of WQYJ01000044.1, forward strand.
ATGTCCATTATAGATCGTACTCTTTCTTGCATGAGGGGCAGACGTAACTACCTGCTTCCTGCCGATCCAACCTCTTTCCACAGGTGCAAACCCAACCAATTTGCCTGGCGGGAACACCTGCCACAAGTGCATGGTCGGCTACATCCTTCGTAACAACGGCACCTGAGGCTACCATGGCGTACTCACCAATCGTTGATCCGCAGACAATCGTCGCATTGGCACCTATAGAGGCTCCTCTCTTCACCTGAGTGGGGACAACCTCCCAGCCATGTTCTGGTTGTGCGCGAGGAAAGAGATCATTAGTGAAAACACAGGATGGTCCGCAAAACACATCATCAGAAAGATGAACACCGTCATACAGCGAAACATTGTTTTGGATCTTGCAGCCATGACCGATGATGACATCATTCGCCACGTAGACGTTTTGCCCCAATGAACAACCTTCTCCGATCTGAGCGCCCGAAGAAACATGGCAAAAATGCCAGATCTTGGTGCCGGAACCTATCACAGCTCCATCGTCGACAATGGCAGACTCATGAATGAAAACTAAGGGATTACCGTGATCCTGTGCCATGAGTCTAAACACCCCCATCTAGGATTGCCTGTTCAATGAGTTGGCATACCTCCAAGGCACGTTTTCCCATGATGCCGCTTGGACCGAGAGGCGCGCCATGGACGATGGCATCAGCAAAGTGGGAAAACTCTGCGCGCAAGGGCTCCTCCATGGGTACGAAAACCTTTTCTACGATGTTTTCCTGGGTGTATTGAACGGGATAGCCAACATCAAGAGCGAAGTTGGTTTTGCGCGATATTTCGACTGTGCGAGCCAAATAGTCAACATCGATAAATGCGTTCTGTGCGTTGATTTGAGCGCATCGTATCTTCGATTCAGTCACCCTGGAAGCAGTTAGTGAGGCCAACTTACCGGATTCAAACGTGATCAGTGCTTGAGCGTAATCGATCTTGTCAGTAAAAACGCAAGCCCCTTGTGCACTGAGTTTCCTGATGGGTTCATTGCAAAGTGAGTTGATCACATCAACGTCATGGATCATGAGATCCATGACTACGCTGGTGTCTGAGACTCGCGCATAAAAAGGAATCATGCGTCTGAAATCCGCAGAGATGAGCTTTTCTGACTCGATGATATTCATCAATGAAGAAATAGCTGGATTGAAGCGCTCAACATGGCCAACACAAAGCTGGACTCCTGCCGTATCGCAGGCCTCAATGATCTCCTGAGCATCGCTGATTGTGATTGCCAGGGGTTTTTCGACCAACACGTGACAACCCTGCTGTGCAGCTCTTACAGCCAGTTCGCGGTGAAGTGGCGAAGGGGTCACGATGTGTGCAACATCAACACTGGCGAAGAGTTGTTCGGGACTGTCGAAGGCTTGGATAGCGTACTGGCTGGCATATTGGGTGCAGACCTCGACATTCGGATCATAGCAACCAACTAGGTCAAACTGAGGCATTGTTGACAGCACGCGCAGGTGGTTGCGCCCCATGCTCCCAGTACCAAGTACGCCAACCTTTAAGGGATTCTTCGAGGCAGTCATCACAGAGCCTTTCTCAGTTCTTCAGTGATGAGTTCGATGTCGTCATCACTGAGGTACGGATGCATGGGAAGTGACACAATTCTCCTGGCCAAATCCTCACAGACCTCTAAACTGCCTTCAGGATAGCCGAGGTGTTTGTAAGCACCGGATAGGTGAATAGGGATTCGGTAATAGACATTGGTGGGGATATTCGCTTGTTTCAGTGATTCGAGAACCTCTTCGCGCTGCTCGTTGCTGGCTGCAACGAGGGAATATTGCGCCCAGGCGCTGCCATAGCCTTGCGGAATGATGGGTGTTTTGATGACATCGTGCAGTCTTTGTGTGTACGCAGCCGCCACTCTATTGCGCTGAGCAATCTCGTCATCGAAGATCACAAGCTTCTCTAAGAGTACGGCAGCCTGAATGGTATCAAGCCTTGCATTCAGCCCGATGCGCACGTTGTCGTACTTATCCTCACCTTGGCCATGGACTCGTATTGAGTGATAGAGATCAGCTAAGTGGTCATCGTTGGTGAAAACCGCACCACCGTCACCGTAGCAACCCAAGGGTTTTGCCGGGAAGAAACTGGTGGCTGCAGCATCGCCGAAGCTGCATGCCTTCTGACCAAGATACGAAGCGCCAAAGCTTTGCGCCGCATCTTCGATGAGGAACAGACCATGCTTCTTCGCAAAGGCGCTGATCTGTTCATAGTCAACAGGCAAGCCAAATAAGTCCACGGCCATGATTCCGCGAGGCGTGAGCTTGCCCTCCTTCACAACGCGGTCAAAGGCTTCTTCCAGGGTGCCAACGGTGATATTGAAGGTATCCGCATCTGAATCAACAAAGACCGGAGTGGCACCGGCCAAGGTGATGCTTTCAGCCGAGGCAAAGAAGGTAAAGGAAGGCACGAAGACTGCATCAGTGGGACTCAGATCGTACGCCATGAGGGCAATGACTAGGGCATCGGTTCCGTTGGAGCAACTCAGGACGTGCTTGACACCGACATAGGAAGCCAGTTTCTCTTCAAGTTCGCGCACCTGGGGACCCAAGATGTATTGCTGACTGGCGACAACATCAGATACCGCTTTTTGTACCTGGGTTTCTATTCTCAGATATTGAGTTTTCAAATCAATGAACTGCATTGGGCGTCTCTCAGTTTCCATTCCGTATGCGGAAGTTCGTCATAGCGAACTTAGCGCCTCTTCAATTGCCTGACACACCAACTCTATGGGAACACCGCTATAGCAAGGAAGAGTGATGGTGTTTTGCTGCAGCCAGTGTGCATGAGGTTGAACGTCGTTGTACTTCTCACGATAGTACGTACAGGCACTCAGGCAGTATGTGCCCAGAGTGGATTCGATGTCTGATGCCTTCAGGGCAGCGATGAGTGCATCGCGGTCAACCTGTTCAGGAACACTGAAGACCACACTCTGTCTATTTGTGTATGCAGTACCAGTCTCGATCTGGGGCTTAAATCCCAGTGGAGTTAGCAGCTTCTCGTACTGTGCATATTGCGAACGGCGCTCAGAGATCACCTCATCAATGTGATCGAGTTGATAGCATCCCATGACACAGGCAATCTCAGGCATTCGATAGTTGAAGCCAAAGGTCGCAAAGTCGAAATTCTCATCGGCGCCGTGATTGAGTTTTATCTTGAGTTGTTGGGCCCATTCATCATTATTTGTTGTGATAGCTCCACCCTCGCCAGTTGTCAGCAGCTTCCGGGGATGCATACTGAAGCAGGTAAGGTCTGCGATCGAACCCACCTTTCGTCCGCCTGAACTGCTCCCAATGGCGCATGCAGCGTCTTCGATTAACGGGATGCCGTGCTTGCGGCAGATGCTGGCAATGTCCTCCAACCCGGAAGGATTGCCCAGGGCATCGACAAAAATCACGGCTTTGGTTGCGGGTGTGATCTTCGTCAGCAGGCTCTCCGGCATCATGTTGTAGGTCTGAAGCGAAACATCAGCTAATACTGTTGTGGCTCCCAGGTCTTCAACAACATTGGCGGAGGCTGGGAACGAGAAATCCGAGACGATGACTTCGTCACCGGATCCAATACCCAAGATTCGCAGGCACATAGACAGTGCCGTCGTAGCGGAGGTGGTTAAGAAGGCATGTTTTGCTCCTGTGTACTCACTCAACTTCCTTGGCAGTAGCTGAGAATAAGTGCCCTTGGTAAATACCCCGGAAGCAAAAATCTCCCTGATGCTTTCCTCGACCGCTTCGAAAGCAACGTACGGCCTGACTAGTCGAATCATTACTAATTACCTCTCACCTGAAAAACTTCATCAACGATGAATACTGGTCTACGGCGTGCTGCTTCTAGGGTTCTGACAAGGTACTCGGAGATAATTCCAAGTGAAACGTTGGTGAGGCCAAAACCAATCAGCAAAACGGAAATGATCGTTGGGAATCCCGGTGACAGACTGTGGGCACTGAAGAGCCAAATGATGATGATTACCAAAGCGTAAAGGAAGCCGATTGCTGCCAGAATGAAGCCGAGAGTTGTGATGGCGCGAATCGGAACAAATGAAAACATGACAAAGCTGTCGATCATCAGTTTTAGTTTCTTGCTAAATGTCCAGGATGATGAACCAGCTTTTCGTTCTTGAAACTTGACTTCAAAACTTGACCGCTGAAAGCCGAAGTGGAAGAGCTGAAAGAAAAACGATGTGTTGTCTTCCATATGCTCGTTGAGCAGTTCCTTCGCTTTGGGGCCAAATGCCACTCCTATGAGCCCTTCATGCGGGAACTCGGGCATGATGTATCGCCGAGCAAGCTTGGCGAAAATGCGGCTTCCCAAACTTCCTCGATACCCCATTCGCTTTGAGTAGACGATTTCATTTCCAGCCTTAAGCTCTTTGACAAACAAGGCTATGTCTTCGATGGGTTCAGGCATATCCATGGAGTAGACCATGACATAATCCGCGTCTGCATTTGCTACCCCAGCCCGAATGGCTGCATGGGCTCCATAATTCCTTGACAGCTTTATGATTTTCACATCTGCTGCTCTGAAAGGGTAATTCTGCAATGCTTGAATGGTCCCGTCAATTGAACCATCATCGACGAAGACGAGCTGAATGGAAAAGTCAATAGTTTCTACGAAATCATTGAATGCTGATCCCAATGCCTCCACGGATAATTCTTCATTGTGTGCAGGTATGACCACCGATAAATCTGGGGGCATTGCTCACCATCCTCTGCTACTGTCGCGCATTTCACATTGTAGGGCCAAAGCTGTAGGCAAGACACATGGGCGAGCCGATCATTGACGAGAATTACACTGTGCGACTCATTCACAATCGACGGAGTATACATGCGCCGTTTGCCCAGACTCAAACCAACTTAACCCACAGATGTATTCTGAACGGATGTAGGTGGTGCTGCTTCATGTCTGCGGACATACGGACCCAAGATAATCGCTGGGTATTATGCTTAAGAAGGAATTCGGGTAGAAATCACGACACCGATCTTGCCCTTATCCGTATGTCTTCAATTCCTCATGTAGGGAGGCCTGATGGATCTTCACCACGATTTGTCAGAAATGCTGGCGGCGATGCGTACGCGCATCAAGGAGCAGTACAATCGCGTTGTACCCACCGGTGAGCTGCTCTTTGATCGATTTTCCAAGGCGAAAGAGCTTGGCGCAGGCGAAGGCAGTTCCGTGTATGACAGCGCCTTAGTTCTAGGGGATGTTTCGATTGGTGATCATGTGTGGGTGGGACCCAACACTGTGTTGGATGGCTTTCATGCCAAGTTGAGCATTGGGAACTGGGTAGCCATCGGTGCTGGCGTGTGTATCTATACCCATGATTCCTCCAAGCACTACCTCTCAGGAGGCAAGGATGGCAGTGTTGCTGCCCCGGTCAGTATTGGAAATTGCACCATGATAGGCACCCTGGCAATCATCAACCCAGGAATCACGATAGGTGATCACTGTTTAGTGGGCGCTCACTGTCTCGTTAACCAGGATGTTCCTGATGGGTCGATTGTTGTGGGTGTGCCTGCAAGAGTAGTTGGCAGGGTAGAGATTTCTGATGATGGCACAGTGGACTTTGTGTGGGTGACATAACGACGGAAAAGTCACCATCAACCACGCATCGAGACGCCTACTTGAGCAAACAGGGCAGATTCACTCACGTATAGTGTCCCAAAGGGTGGAGGATTTTCACCAGGAATTGACACAATGTAGACCCAATAGCTTCAACTCCGATAACGTAGACTCCAGCAAATATAGGACTTTGTGGCATCCGCGAGAAAGGATAACAATGACGCGCATCCGTTCCCCCAAATTCCAGGCCAAGGTCATGAATGCAGACGACGCAGCTGCATTCATCAAAAATGGCGACAATATCGGTGTATCCGGCTTCACTGGAGCTGGCTATCCCAAGGTGTTACCAGGAGCTTTGGCCGACCGCATCAAAGCGGCACAAGCACGCGGTGAAGAATTCCGTGTAGGACTCTACACAGGTGCATCCACTGCTCCCGAACTCGATGGAGTTCTGGCAGAGACTGGTGGGTTGAGCTATCGTACTCCCTACCAATCTGACCCCTACATGCGTAACGCCATCAACAAGGGCATTTCCGACTACAACGACATTCACCTGTCTCATTCAGGCCCCCAGGTACGCCAGGGCTTCCATGGACCTTTGGGTGTGGCCATCGTTGAGGTCACTGCCATCACCGAGGATGGAGACCTGATCCCATCCAGCTCTATTGGCAACAACAATGTGTACCTCGACTGCGCAGAGAGAATCATCCTTGAGGTGAACTCATGGCAGTCCACGGGCCTTGAAGGCATGCACGACCTCTACTACGGTACGCAGCTTCCTCCGAACAACGTACCGATCCCGATCACATCCCCTGGCGACCGCATTGGTCAGACCACTCTGCGTGTGAATCCCGATAAGGTTGTCGCTGTTGTTGAGACTGATGATGCCGACCGCAACACCCCCTTCAAGCCACTGGATGAAGATTCCATGGCGATCGCTGGGTACTTCCTGGACTTCCTGAAGAACGAGGTCAAGCAGGGGCGCATCCCCAAGAGCCTGCTCCCATTGCAGTCTGGTGTCGGTAACATCGCCAACGCTGTGCTGGCTGGTCTGCTGCACTCTGACCTGGAGAACCTCACTTCGTACACCGAAGTTATCCAGGACGGCATGGTGGACCTGATCGATTCCGGCAAGCTGAAGGTCGCCTCGGCAACAGCCTTCTCGCTATCTCCGGAGTACGCGGTGAAGATGAACGATCATGCGGCTGAATACCGCAAGTCCATCGTTCTTCGTCCTCAGGAAATTTCGAATAACCCTGAGCCGATTCGTCGCATGGGCGTTATCTCCTGCAACGGTCTGATCGAAGCCGACATTTATGGCAACGTGAACTCCACCCACATCATGGGTACGAAGATGCAGAACGGCATCGGCGGCTCGGGCGACTTCACACGCAACGCCTTCATCTCTTGCTTCGTGACTCCCTCAGTTGCCAAGGACGGCGACATCTCCTGCATCGTACCGATGGTCTCTCACCACGACCACACCGAGCACGATGTCATGGTTGTCATCACCGAACAGGGCCTAGCGGACGTACGTCACCTGGCACCGCGTAAGCGGGCTCGTGTCATCATCGAGAACTGCGCTCACCCCGATTACAAGGATGCATTGTTGGATTATGTTGATCGGGCCGAGAAGGCTTCAGCTCTGCATACTCCGCACCTGCTGCGCGAGGCTCTGAGCTGGCATGCACGTTTCGTTGAGACTGGCACGATGAAGGCCTGATCGACTCAATGACCATTGCTGAGATTGCGACTTTTCCTGCACTGGCTGCAGAAGAAAAGACTGGGTATCCCCTCAGTCTTCGTACGGGTGAACCCCGTCGTCCTGTAGTTCTGCTCGCCGCAATCGCGGCCTGCTGGTTGTCTGTGGTTGTCACCATCATCGCCTTCGGGCGATGGTGGTGGCTCGCCTCAGGCGTCGACAACTTCCACAGCACTGCCTATCTGCTGGCCTGGACCAAACCGGATCCTGTGTCGGCCTTGGCTGTCATCATGGTTATCGTCATTGGGCTGATTGTACTTCTCATGGTTGCTGCCGCCGGAGTCGCCGCGTACAACGCGTGGACTGGGCAGCCGTGGATCCGCACCGGTGCACTGATCTGCCTGGGTGTGACCGCACTGTCCCTACTGCTGAATCTATGGTTCGCCGCAGCCATGATCCCCTTGGCTGCGGGAGCCGCGCTGCTGTGGCTGCCTGAGGTCCAGGGGTTCATTGCAGGAATGCAGGATTTCCACACCGTCGAACCGGTCGTCGTTCCCACCACTGGGATCAAGTACGGCCCACAGCCTCTCATCGGGAGTCGGGAAGACCCCGGCGAATTGAACATTTGACCACCGCACTGCACGAATAGCCCAGTTGGGTAGTTTTCTCAAAAATATGGAATATAGCTCTTTTCGTACGCGTTGAACAGAGAGTCAACACCGACGTTGACCCAGTAAGCAACACGGAAGGAGTCCATAATGCAATTCGGAGTGTTCACTGTTTCCGATATCACGGCGGACCCAACCACCGGGAAAACCCCCACCGATGCCGAGCGCATCGATGACATTGTGAAGATCGCGTTCAAGGCTGAACAGGTTGGTCTCGATGTCTTCGCTATCGGCGAGCACCACCATGCTCGTTCTGTCTCGTCGTCTCCCTCCACGATCCTGGGATTCATTGCTGCCCGGGCTCAAAACATTATGCTTTCGACGGCTACTACTCGAATCACCACCAATGATCCGGTTCGCGTTGCTGAAGAGTACGCAACCCTCCAGCACCTCGCCCAAGGCCGGATAGACGTTATGGTGGGCCGCGATGTTGTGATGTGTGAGTACCCTTGGACATGCCGGGACAGCCTGGCTGCCATCGACCTCGCCATCGAGAATTATCTGCTGCTTCATCGTCTGTGGCGTGAGGAAGGCGTCGACTGGGAAGGGGTCTATCGGTCGTCCTTAGTGGACTTCACCTCTAAGCCTCGTCCGTTGAATGGTCAGCCTCCTTTCGTCTGGCATGCCTCCAATCACTCCTTCGATATTGCTGATCAGGCTGCGTACTATGGCGATGGTTTCTTTATGAATATTCTGCTTCCCTCCACTGATCTTTACATCAAATTGGTCGATCACTACCGGGAACGCTTTGCCAGCTATGGTCACCAAGGTCAAGGAATCGTCGGGCTCGGCAGTCAGGTTTTCATCGCCAAGAACTCCCAAGATGCCTATGCCAAGTTCCGGCCCTTCTATGATGCCGCTGCCATTCACGCCCCCGAGGATAGCCTTGAACAATGGGTAGCCAAGACCGCATGTGCAGTTGGCTCACCGGCGGAGGTCACCGAAAAGATTCTCAGTTGCCGCGAAACCTTTGGCGACTATCAGCGCCATCTGTTCTGGATCGACCAACTCGGCCTCCCGCTCGATATGGTCAACGAGCAACTCGACCTTCTCACATCCGAGGTTATCCCCGCTCTGCGCTAATGCGTCCCCATTGTCACACAAAAACAACAGAATCCCACCCCCGGTCATCCTGCCGCCAGGCAGGACCCCCGGAAGCCGATGTATGGACTCGAACCAGTCAGCGCAACCCAAGACCA